>CADBRW010000164.1 GCA_902797155.1 uncultured Lachnospiraceae bacterium | reverse complement strand
TGTGAGACAGTTCTTCACATGATTCTGCAGCAGCTCCAGCTGCTTCTCATAGGAAATGTGCTGCAGCGTACAGCCACCGCACTGCACCGCCTTCTCACAGGCCGGTGTCACACGGCACGGAGAAGGTTCCAGGATCTCCGTCAGACGTGCATAGGCCAGGTTCTTCTTCACCTTCATCAGCTTTACCATGGCCCGGTCTCCCACCACGGTATTCTTCACGAATACGGTGAGTCCGTCCACATGGCCGATGCCCTCTCCGTCCTTTCCCATATCTTCAATTTTGATCTCACAAAGATCATTTTTCTGCATTATATCAACCTCTGATCTCAGTATTCCCGTAGTCCTCTCCTACATGTTCCATTCTATCAAAAAGACTCCCTCCGGGCAATGCCCCGGAGAGAGCCTTAATGAAGATTCGAAACTTAAACGGTAATCTCTGAACGGTCCTTCATGGTGTGCTTGGCAATGGCCGGAATCTTATTCAATACGAAGTACAGGATAGCCGTTCCCACAAATGCACACATGGTAGGTGTGAAATTAAACAGGAACGGGATATTTACTTCACCGGTAAGCGGATTGTACACCAGAAGGTTGATACCTACGCCTGCGATCAGGCAGAACATTCCCACGAGATTGAAACCACCCAGGGATCTGTAGGTCTTATTTCCTCCAACCTCAAAACCTGCCCGCAGTGATATCTTCTGTTTTCGAAGCAGGAAGACATCCACGATAAATACCGCAGCCAGCGGTGCAAAAAGCAGCGATCCCAGTGTCAGCAGCGTACCGATATAATCCATGATCTGTCCCCAGATACAGAGGAGTACGAGGTAACCGTTGATCAGAAGCACCAGAGTTCGATACTTGGCGGTATGGAATGTGGACTTTAGCATCACGCCGTAGATATAGGATACGGATGCATTTGTTCCCACATTTGCAAAACCTACCAGCATCAGAGACAGAAGTCCAAGCGCCGGAACAGCCAGTTTTGCAAGCATAATTGCCGGGTCAACGATGGTGGGATCATCAAGACCTGCATTTGTTACAATGTTCATGGCGATGGCCATTACCGCACCGACGATAACGAAGAACGGTCCTACCAGTCCCTGGCCAAGAACGCCGCCCCAGTAGCCCTGCTTCTCGGTATGCGTCAGACGCGGAATACCGCCCATACCGGCGAACCAGGTGAAGGAGAAGGCCATCATACCATCTACGGCAATGATGTATCCCATCTGTGCTTCCGGAGTTCCCGGGACTACGCCTGCCGGGACATAATCTACGATCTGCTTGAACGGAACGGCTGTAAAGCCGACAATAATTACGATCACTCCGACTGCGATCAGCATAGGAGTCATGATCTTGGTCACCCAGCTGACGGCACCGATTCCACGATATGCGATCCATACGCCCAGTGCAACACAAAGGAGTGCAAAGAGCAGATGGCAGAATTTCGGAAGCGTCACGCCTGCCAGACCAAACAGGTTCTCCATAGAGGATGCGAAAATCTCACAGCAGATCGCATGCCATGGAATATTGATCAGAACCACGAAGATGGTTACCACCTTTACGCCGTTGTGTCCGAGGATGGCCTTGAACCAGATCCAGATATCGATTCCGTAACGGGTCGACATGATGGCCGGAAGCTCAAAGATCAGCATAACCAGAAGGGATCCGAGGATGGTTGTGATCAGCATCTGCTTGAAGCTGACCAGAGAGGCGATGTATGCTCCCTGGGTATAGTTCCAGGTTGCAATACCATAGCTTGCGAGGAAGAAGAACGCATCCGAGAATTTATACGTCTTCTCTTTCTTAAGAACCGGAACGATTCCCTGAAGTGCCTCATTCTCCATCGCTGTCAATTGATTATCGGATTTCATCTTAAAGTCTGTCCTCCCTAGATAAATGCGCCCGCAATCAGGATCGATGCACTTACGATCACACTGACAAGTACGATCAGGTATTGATTCTTGGAAAACCGTTCCGGAAATTCATACTCCGGACTCTCCATCTCCTCGATTTTTTCGACGATGGCCTTTTCCAGTTCTTCCTTGTTCATCTCTGCGCTCCTCTCTCAGCCTCATACTTCTCATACTCTTCTTCGAATACCTTATAGTATTCTTTTGCGTACTGATATGTCGTCAGCGCAAAATCTCCGAGTTCCACCCCAAGAGTTCGCTTATATTCACACCAATTGCTGTTGTAAAGTGCCCAAAGAGCGATATAACAATACGCCAGCAACCGTTGCTTCTTACTGCAGCCGTCACAAAAATAGGCGTCGATCACGCTTTCCACCCATGCACGGTCATGTTTTCTGTACCCGATAAATGCAGCCAGATCCGTAAGAGGATCCTGCACTCCGGTGTATTCCCAGTCGATCAGCTGTATCCTCTTCTGACCGTTCTCAAAACACACAAGGAAATTATCGGGATTCAGATCTCCGTGAGCCAGATATTCGGATGTGGAATTTTCATCCACAAATCCCTTCATGGCCCAGCAGTGCTTCTTGGTTTCTTCGTAATCCTTGTATTCAGAAGGCTGACCTTCCCGCATATCCTCCAGGAGCTGGATGATCCCGTAAAGATCCTGTTTGGTGTCTGCGGTGATCTTCATTTCGTGGAAGCGTCTTGCGATCCGCATGCACTCTTTTACCTCTTCGAGATCCGACTCATTGCAGACTCTGGAATTCTCGATGAACCGCGCGATCTTGTATCCCTTCACATTATCATAATAGACATTGTCATCGCAGAAGCCTTTGCCCCTGATCGCATCGTAGACACGGCCTTCCAGGTGGCGGTCCATATATCCCGCCATTTCCGCTCCGGGGATTCGCATGATATATTTCTGATCCTTCACGATAAACAGGATGGAACGGTTGGTAAGCCCTTTCTTCATTACCGTGATATCCCTGATCTCCTCATAGGTCACATTGAATACCCTGCGGATGATCCCAATCACTTCATTCTGAAGCAGCGGATTATAATACTCGATCTCCCGAAGCTGGCTGTAGGTATTGATCTCCACCGCATCCTCCGGTCCGACGACCCTGGCAGGAATATCCATCACCTCATTGGTGACGATGGCAGATTCCCAGAACAGTTTTGAGTTCTTTCCGGCGGATGTCATCTCCTCCAGCCTCTTCTTCGTCTTTTCCGCAACCTCCTTAGTGAGAAATGCGATGCCGATACACTTATTTCCCTCGCATTCCTCATCCAGTATCAGGATCTCCCGTCCTCCGGTCACACGGAGATACGCATTTTCCGTGGTCTCACTGCCGGTCATGTACCAGGAGTGGAATTCAAATTCATGGAACGGATTCTTGTAGCAGTACACATCACAGGGCACGATATAAGCATTCTCAAGATACTCCTTTGCAGCCGCCAACGAATAAAGGTTGTTCTTTGTGGTGTAATCCATACAGATGATGAGCTTCACACCGAATTTCTCTTCCAGATATTCGAAACGCTCCTTCATGAAGCCGACTACCACATAGATCTCTTCGACCTGTGCCTCCTTCAGCTGCTGTATGGTCCGCTCGATCAGGACCTCACCGAACACCGTCAGAAGGCCCTTGGGACATTCCGAACCGATGGGGACCATACGCATCCCGAAGCCTGCCGCCAGGATGACGGCTCTCTTCGTCCTGTATTTCGTTACGGGTTCGGATGCCTTTCCCCGATTATTCACTCTCTACTCTCCTTACGTACTTCTCATAGGAAGGATCCAAGGCCGCAATCTCCTCAACACTGTCCAGCTCCACGTGACTCTTATTCTCGGTGGGGCTGACATAGATCTCGAAATCATCCGCATGAAGGAATAGAGGGATATGATCCCAGAAGACATCCTTGTTCTGCTTCACCTCAAACTCGTACTCCAGCCATTTTGCAAGCTTTCGTCCGTCCTCCTTCGACCAGCGGGATACGCCGTACATGACATAGCCTTCGTCCGCACCGTGATCGGAACAGGACAGGATGCGCTTTGTCTCATCCGTTTCCACCACCCATTCCGTTGTAGGCTTCCGGCTATAAAACGCATTGTAACCGGAGTGTTCAAATTCCGTCCAGAACACGGATCCGTTCAGGAAAAACTGGTCTCCCTCGATGATCATCACATCCTCCAGATACTCTCTTACCACATAAATGGAGGAAATATTGTTTGCCGTTTCGTAGTAGGGATTCTCCACCAGGCGGACCTCCGGATATTCGTCTGCCACCTCCTGAAACCGTTCCTTCAGATATCCCACTACGATAATGATATCTTTGATCCCATTGGCCAGAAGACCCTCGATACATGAATCGATCATCCTTTTTCCGTTGACCTTCAGCATGGGCTTCGGAGTTGTCTCCGTCAGTTCCCGCATCCGGGAACCACGTCCTGCCGCCATAATAATCGCGCGCTTGACAGTGAACATAGTATTCTCCTTAACTGTATAATAAAATTCATTAGCCATAATATACTCATTTTCACGAATTGTCAATAATAACATTTCGTGAACATTTCGTTTCGATCATTTACAAACAAAAAAGAAGAAGGAATCCTGATCTTCAGGATTCCTTCTCCTTTTGCTCGTCTGTTGTCATACTGCCTGTAACCGGTGCATTTCCTCCACATATGCGCCAACCGCATCCTTGTCCATGCCCAGTGAGATCGCCAGTTCTCCGTAGAGACTGTCTTCAGCGATATGGAAATACTTCGAATCCGAACTGGTCACTTTTTTACCCTCCGCCTGGCGTTCCTGCATCCGTTCATTGATCGTCTTGATCAGGCTCACGATCTTGGCCGGCTCACATGTGAGAAGCGCCTGCTTATAGGTCAGCTCACGCTTCTTCTCTTCTGCCACCGGCATCTTAGCGATCTTCGGCATATCCTGAACAAATGCAGTTGCCTCTTCCTTCGACATGACCTTTCGGATCACAACCCGGTCGTTATCAACCGGTGTGAAGATCTCACTGCCTCTGATGTAGCAAGGAGTCATAGTGTAGTAGAGCTTGTCCTGGGACACGCCCGGACAGTCGATGGGCCCTACTTCGGTAATTCGGCATACACCGTTACTTCCGTAAACAACAAAGTCCCCGACTTTGAACATGTTAACAACTCCTTCTGAAAATGATACAAAATGCACTACATCAATTATTGTAACATTTTTTTTTGAAGAAGGTAAGATTGCAGTTTTTACAAAAATGCATCACTCCATATGGTATTATTGCCTACGAAATAACTGTCAGGCTGCTGCATTTTTCTCTACAATGCTTCGACGGGGGAGCCATTTGAGGAGCACCGTCACGATCATGGTGATCAGCATGTCGGGAAGCGTGCTTCCGATGGGTGTATCCACATGCAGAAGCCAGCGGTAGAGTCCGAAGCCGATGAGCCAGCAGATGAAGCTGAGGATATTGGCGGTAAGGTCACTGCTGTCCCATTTCAGGATATAGTGATCCGCCAGCATCACAGCGATCATGGGAGCGAAGACGGATCCGATCAGGTACAGAAAGTCCGTGATGTCATCCATGGGCAGGAACACCGCGCCCAGGGTTCCGATGCCCGTCACCACGATGGCAAAGAGCTTCGAGGATATCTTCTTCGATATACTGAGAGCGCTGACTCCCGCGGAGTAGGCGTCCATAAATGTGGTGGTGACCGTGGACAGCACCACGATGGCCAGGCCCGCCGTCGCAAGGCCGGCGATCCCTCTGCCCGCACGAAGGATGATCCCTGCGATGTCTCCCGTTCCCAGATGGATGGTCGCCACCATTCCGATGAGGAACATCCAGGAGCTTACCAGTCCATAGGTCACGGAGCTGGCCATGGTTGCCGCAAAGGGCTTCTTCGCCTCACGGGTATAATCACTGATCAGCGGGAACCAGGACAGGGGCATGGCCACCGACAGCTCCACCGCTGCGCCGAAAGAGATGGTTTCTCCCGGGTCAACCCACGTATCCTGAAAACGCAGGGAGCTGAAGCTCAGCACCGTGATGACGATGGTCAGGCCGAACAGGGCGATCATGGCCACGGTATTCAGCTTTCCCAAACGTGTGAGACCGATGAGGAGCCATACGACGATCAGGGCCCCGATGAGGATGGCCCAGACCATTTCCCCTATGTCCCAAAGGCCGTTGGCGGCAAGGGCGCCGTCATAGATCATGATGCCCGTCCATCCCACCAGCTGGAGGACATTCAGGATGGCGAAGAGGATATTCCCCTTATTCCCGAAGGACATGCCTGCCGTCTCCATGGAGGACTTGCCGGTCCGGGCGCCCATCAGCCCCGCCAGAAAGAGCAGGACGCAGCCGATACCATGACCGATGAGGATGGCCAGCAGACCCTTCCCCATGCCAAGGGGCGCAAGATAAGTGCCGGTCATGATCTCGGCGATGGACACGCCTGCCCCGAACCAGATCAGACCGTTGCTAAATGTTGATGTTTTCTTTTGTTCCATTTTCATTCTTTTTCCTATAATGCAATCCCATACGTCAGACGTACAGCATGTCGTCCGTGGGTTCGTTGATCAGATACCCGTGGTCCATGGGGCCGCTTCCCGCACCGAGATCCAGACCCGCAGCCAGTGCACCGGTGAGGTACTCCTTGGCATGCTTCACCGCTTCCTGCAGAGACATACCCTGCGCCAGATTTGAAGCAATGGCCGAAGACAGGGTGCAGCCGGTCCCGTGGGTATTGGGATTGTCGATCCGTGTGCCGTGGAACCAGGTCTCCTTATATGCCGTTTCATTTGATGCGGAAGCATCTCCCGCCACGGGTTCGATCAGAAGGTCATTTGCATCATTGATCCTGTGGCCGCCCTTCATCAGGACTGCAACTCCGTAGTCCTTCGCGATCTTCCGTCCCGCCCGGATCATATCCTCCTCCGTCCGGATCGTCTCCCCGCTGAGGACCTCAGCCTCAGGGATGTTGGGGGTGATCACGGTGGCAAGAGGAATCAGCTCCTCCTGCAGGGTGCGGATGGCATCATCACTGATGAGCTTCGCTCCACTGGTGGCCACCATGACGGGATCCACCACGATGCGTTCTGCGCTGTACTCCTTCAGCTTTCCGGCGATCATTTGGATCAGGGGCGTGGCGGATACCATTCCGATCTTCACCGCATCCGGCCGAATGTCCGTGAAGACTGCGTCGATCTGCTTTCCCAGAAATGCCGGAGTGACCTCCAGAATATCCGTAACGCCTGTGGTATTCTGGGCCGTCAGGGCCGTGATGCAGGACATCCCGTATACATGGTGCGCCAGCATGGTCTTCAGGTCCGCCTGAATTCCGGCGCCTCCGCTGGAATCACTTCCGGCGATGGTAAGTGCTGTTCTCATATTTACCTCCTTAGTGTTGTGCAAAATTGGGGACGGTTCTGGACAGTCCGGAACCGTCCCCATTTTTTCCACCTCATCAGTCTGCTTCGCAGACAGCTTCCCCTCAAGGGGAAAAACCTTCCACCTCATCAGTCTGCTTCGCAGACAGCTTCCCCTCAAGGGGAAGCCGGGGGGAAAGTGGATTATGTCAGCCTGGTGTTAGGTGAATAGTGCTTCCGCGCGTGCTCTCAGTTTTTCAGTTGCCCGGCGGATGTCCGCCTGCCCGAAGATGGCGCTGATCACGGAGATGCCCGCGATGCCGCTGTCCTTTAGCTGTGCCGCATTTTCATAGGTGATCCCGCCGATGGCCACCACGGGGATGGAGACCGCTTCGCAAATGTTCCGCAGCGTGTCATGAGGCACCTCCACCGCGTCCTCCTTGGAGCCGGTGGGGAAGACTGCGCCCACCCCCAGATAATCGGCGCCTGCCGCCTCTGCACGGAGAGCATCCTCCACGGTCTGGGCCGAAACTCCCAGGATCCGGTCCGGTCCGATAAGCTCCCGCACTTTTCCGGCCTCCATATCCTCCTGTCCCACATGGACGCCGTCCGCGCCGATGCGCAGGGCCAGCTCCACATCGTCATTCACGATGAAGGGCACGCCATACTCTCTGCAGAGTACCTGCAGTTCCTTTGCTTCTGCCTCGAAGGACGCTTCGTCCAGCGTCTTCTCACGGATCTGTACCAGGGTAGTCCCACCCTCCAGTGCTTCACGGACCGCATGGGCCAGGGGCTCTCCCTCCGCCAGCCAGTGCCGGTCGGTGACTGCATAAAGAAGCAAGTCATTTTTCTTGATGTTCATATTATGTAAACCTCCATTTTCTTCCACGAGGCGCCGGATGAGGTCAGACCCCCTCCGAGGAGTCTGACCCCACCCGGTTGCCGCCCTTCCACCTTTCCGGACAAATCGGGGACGCACCTGTACAGCCGGGGGACGCACCTGTACAGCCGGGGACGGTTCCGGACAGTCCGGAACCGTCCCAGATTTTGCACCTTCCTCGAAATGTCAGATGCGTTCGATCTTCGCCCGGGCCTCCAGAGTTTCGCCGTCCATGTTGTAGATCGCATCGATGATGCGGTTACGGTAGGTGGAGTTGCCGTCGCCGGGCTGCATGTGCTCCCAGCCGATCTCGCCGGCCACGCCCATCAGGGTGACTGCCGTAGCCGCAGCCTCCAGCACATTTCCGGGATTTGCCACCACGTAGGCGGTGCAGAGCCCGGAAAGCTGGCAGCCGGTTCCGGTGATCCGCCCCATTTCCGGGCGGCCGTTCCGGATCACGTACGCAGTCTCTCCGTCAGCCACAATGTCGATGGCACCGGTGATGGCGATGACCGTCTTAAGCCTCTTTGCCAGCTCCTTTGCAAATGTAACGGCCGCCGGAAGATTCTCCTCCGTCACCGCATCCGCCACATTTGCATCCACTCCTCTGGTGGAGCCGCTTCCGTTGGCAATGGTTTTGATCTCGGAGATATTCCCGCGTATCACGGCAAGACGGAGCTTCTCCACCAGCCGGTCTGCGGTCTCCGTCCGAAGCCGGGATGCTCCGGTGCCCACCGGATCCAGAAGCACCGGATGGTTCAGCAGATTTGAACGGATCCCCGCCAGGAACATGGCCTCGATGCTCCTCCGGTTCAGGGTTCCAATGTTGATGTTCAGGCCTCCGCAGATGGAAGTGATATCCTCCACATCCTCCGGCTCGTCCGACATAATGGGACTTCCTCCGCAGGCCAGCAGCACATTTGCCACATCGTTTACAGTGACATAGTTTGTGATGTTATGCACAAGGGGTGAAGCCTTCTGCACATTTTCAAAGCATTCTTTTAACATATGATCCTCCTTCTTCCAACCCGGATCTGCAAGAAAGAAGGCAGCCCCTTCGGACTGCCTCTCATCTCTCCATTCACCGCCGGCACCGCAACAAGCGTACCGGCTGATTCCTCCGTTGGCATTATCCAAATCAGGTGTGGTCGAGACGGGATTACGTCTCCTCTCAGCCGGCATCCGCCGGCTCCCGTGGTTCTATTCTTTTTTTGCAGGATCTCTTACGTATCCCTCAGGTAATCACGCCTCCTCAGACTGAGGCATCAGCTCCCCGTCTCTCTCCAGCAGGAACCGTTCCCCCGTCTTTCGTATGGGCTGAAATACACTCCTGTACTTCGGATACCCGGCCAGGAATTTCTCCCCCACCGAATACCGTTCCCACATATGCATGGGAAATGTATGGCGCACCGAAATGCTTTCCAGGAATTCCCGGGGGCCCTGAAACTGTCCGTCCCCCAGCACCGGATCCACAGGGATGAACGCCGCATCCAGCGTCGCTCCTTCCAATGCCGCCGACAGCTTCGCCAGCTCCGCAAGATAATCCTGCTGCATGGCCTGGCTCTGGGACTTCGGAACATTTGTCCAGCACCAGTCATTCAGGTCACCTGCATGGAACAGCCGCATCCCGTCCGCCTCCACCAGGAAACTCACTCCATGGTCCGTGGAACCGAAGGCCTCCACCCTGCATTCCGGGAAGGTGTACTCGATCCCCGGGTGGATCCAGCGGATCTTCGGCGGTGCGATCCCCAGCTCCCGGACAGCCTCCTCGCACTGCTGCACGGAAATGTCGTCCGACAGAACATAGACCGTCGCCGGATATTTCCGGATCAGCTGGAACACCACCGGCGAAAAATGATCGTAATGGTTGTGGCTGGCCAGCACATAAAGCGGTTTCAACGTATCCAGTTCCGGAAGCTCTCCCTGATAATAATCAAAAAGCAGATAACACCTTTCGGTCTCGATCAGATAAGAGCTGTGAAATATAAACTGTATCTTCATTCTTTACTTTCTTACCAGCAGGGACTGTCCCGTCATTTCCGCCGGCTGCGGAAGCTCCATAATCTCCAGCAGTGTGGGAACGATGTCACACAGCTTTCCGCCTTCCTTCAGGGTATAGGCCGGATCGTAGTTGTACAGAATGAACGGAACCGGATTCGTGGTGTGCGCCGTATGGGGTGCACCCGTCTCGTAGTTCAGCATCTGCTCGCAGTTTCCGTGATCTGCGCAGATGAAGAGCACGCCGTCCTTCTCCTTTACAGCCTCAACTGCTGCGCCCACGCACTGATCCACACGCTCAACCGCTGCAATGGCTGCGGAAAGAACTCCTGTATGACCTACCATGTCCGGATTTGCGAAGTTGATGATGATCACATCGTACTTGTCGGAACGGATGGCCTCGTTCAGCTTCTCGCTGACCTCGGGTGCGCTCATTTCCGGCTGCAGATCGTAGGTGGCAACTGCCGGTGAATTTACAAGGATACGCTCCTCTCCTTCATTGGGCTCCTCAAGACCGCCGTTGAAGAAGAAGGTTACATGTGCATATTTCTCTGTCTCGGCAAGACGCAGCTGCTTCAGGCCGTTGGCTGCCAGATACTCGCCGAAGGTATTCTTGATCTCCTGCTTCTTGAAGGCCACCAGCTTGTTGGGGATGGTCTCGTCATAATCCTTGAAGCAGACATAGGTAAGGGGCATGAAGC
>CADBRW010000163.1 GCA_902797155.1 uncultured Lachnospiraceae bacterium | reverse complement strand
TTCCTTCGGCGCACGTACGATCAGCTTTCCGCCGGACAGTCCCTTACCGAAATAATCGTTGCTGTCGCCTGTCAGCTTCAGTGTCACACCCTTCGGAACAAAGGCTCCGAAGCTCTGTCCGCCTGCACCTGTACAGTTCAGCTCGATGGTATCCTCCGGCAGTCCCTCCGAATTGTTTCGGGTCACCTCCGCACCCAGCAGGGTTCCGAAGGAACGGTCGATATTCTCAACCTCCAGAGAGAGACTGCAGGGCTTACCCTTCTTGATCGCCTGCTGTACGGCCTTTCCTGAAAGAAGAGCCTTCTCATCCTTGGTTTCCTCCAAACGGAAATCGTATGCCTTCTCTGCATGGAAGGTCTGCTCCTCGCGGGAGAATTCGGTAAGATCCACCAGGATGCGGTCCAGAGAGATCTTCTCTCCCCTGTCAGCCTCATTTACAGATGAAGCGTCCTTCCTCTTCAGCAGGTCTGTCCGTCCTACCATCTCGGCGATGGTCCTTACACCTAGCTTCGCCATATATTCTCTCAGCTGTCTTGCGATGAAACGCATGAAATTCTCAACATATTCCGGCTTTCCCATAAAGCGCTTCCGAAGCTCCGGATTCTGGGTAGCCACGCCCATGGGGCAGGTATCCTGATGGCACACACGCATCATGACACATCCAAGGGTTACCAGCGGTGCAGTAGCGAAACCGAATTCCTCGGCTCCCAGAAGGGCCGCAATGGCTACGTCACGTCCGCTCATGAGCTTGCCGTCTGTCTCGATCACCACCTGATTCCGAAGACCGTTCATAAGGAGAGTCTGATGGGTCTCTGCCAGTCCCAGCTCCCAGGGAAGTCCTGCGTTGTGGATGGAGCTAAGAGGTGCGGCTCCCGTACCTCCGTCATAACCGGAGATCAGTACTACCTGTGCACCGGCCTTGGCAACACCTGCCGCAACCGTTCCCACACCCGCTTCGGATACCAGCTTTACGGAGATCCGTGCATTCTTATTTGCATTTTTCAGATCATAGATCAGCTCCGCCAGATCCTCGATGGAGTAGATATCATGATGCGGCGGCGGGGAGATCAGTGACACGCCCGGTGTGGAATGTCTGGTCTTTGCGATCCAGGGGTATACCTTCTTGCCAGGCAGATGTCCGCCTTCACCCGGCTTTGCACCCTGGGCCATCTTGATCTGGATCTCACGTGCGGAAACCAGATATTTACTGGTAACGCCGAATCGTCCGCTGGCTACCTGCTTGATGGCAGAACTCCTGTCATCCTTGGTTCCTGCCGATGCAAGGCGTTCGTCACTCTCACCGCCCTCACCGGAATTGGACTTTCCGTGCAGATGGTTCATGGCAACTGCAAGTGCCGTATGCGCCTCCTCGGAAATGGATCCGTAGGACATGGCGCCGGTCTTGAAACGACGAACGATCTCGTCCTCACTCTCCACCTCATCAAGCGGTATGCCCTCCTCCGGATAATTGAAGTCCAGAAGACTCCGAAGATATCCGGTCTCCTCAGCATCCACCATTTTCGTATATTCCACAAACTTCTCATAGTTGCCTTCCCTGGTGGAAGCCTGCAGCATATGGATGGTCTTCGGATTGTATCTGTGATTTTCTCCCTGGCTTCTGGATTTATGGCGTCCGACTGCCGTAAGGGAAAGATCCGTATTAAGACCCAGCGGATCAAATGCCCGGCTGTGCTGTGCATCAACAGCCGCTGCGATATCTTCAAGAGTGATGCCCTCCACCCGGCTGACGGTTCCCGTGAAATATCTGTCGATGACGGAACGCGCGATGCCGATGGCCTCGAATATCTTACTGCCCTGGTAGGACTGGATCGTGGAGATTCCCATCTTGGAAGCGATCTTCACGATGCCGGAAAGTACGGCGTGATCATAGTCCTCCACTGCTGCATAGTAATCCTTCTCCAGCAGGCCGTCCTCCACCAGTTCTGCGATGGTGGCATGTGCCAGATACGGATTCACTGCCGATGCACCGAAGCCCAGCAGCGTTGCAAAATGATGCACCTCCCGGGGTTCACCGGATTCCAGGATCAGCGACATGGCGGTACATTTCTTAGTCTGAACCAGATGTCTGTGTACAGCTGCCACGGCCAGAAGGGACGGAAGCGCCACGTGGTTCTCATCCACGCCCCGGTCGGAAAGGATCAGGATATTCGCACCCTCCCGGTACGCCTTGTCCACCTCAACAAAAAGGTGGTCGATGACACGCTTGATGGGTGTGCTCTTATAATACAGGATGGAGACTCTTGCCACTGCAAAGCCATCCTTCTTCATATGCTCGATCTTCAGCATATCCAGGTCCGTAAGGATGGGATTGTGGATCTTCAGCACCCGGCAGTTCTTCGGCTGCTCGGACAGAAGATTTCCGTTGGTACCCAGATAGACACTGCGGCTGGTGACGATCTTCTCACGCTCCGCATCAATGGGCGGATTGGTTACCTGGGCGAACAGCTGCTTGAAATAGTAGAACAGGGGCTGATGCTCCTTTGACAGCGCTGCGATGGGCGTATCCACACCCATGGCTCCGAT
The DNA here is from genome assembly GCA_902797155.1 of uncultured Lachnospiraceae bacterium. Taxonomy (GTDB): domain Bacteria; phylum Bacillota; class Clostridia; order Lachnospirales; family Lachnospiraceae; genus Eubacterium_Q. Next base: position 5,553 of record CADBRW010000163.1, on the reverse strand, counting down.
CTGCTCGATCCCGCGCTCCGCCATGCTGCGGATGCCGTCATGATAATTCTCGTAGGTATATCCGAAGGCCTTCTGCAGGCGTGTACGCTCCTCACGTGTATATGCCGGAACCTTTGCGTTGGGGATCTTCACATCATGAAGCTCCAGCAGATTGGAATCCAGCCACTCTCCGTAGGGTTCCTTCTTTGCATAGCGCTCCTTGACCTCTTCATCACTGAAGATCTTCCCAAGCTTCGTGTCAACCAGCAGCATTTTCCCGGGATGCAGACGCTCCTTCTTTAAAATGTGCCGCTCATCCAGCGGAAGCACGCCCACCTCCGAGGAGAGGATCAGCCGTCCGTCGTCCGTTACCACGTAACGGGAGGGACGAAGACCGTTCCGGTCCAGGATGGCGCCCATCTGGTCACCGTCTGAGAAAAGGATGGATGCCGGGCCGTCCCAGGGCTCCATCATGGTTGCGTAATACTGATAGAAATCCCGCTCCTCCTGAGTCAGGGTATCGTTGTGAGCCCAGGGCTCCGGGATGCAGATCATGGCTGCAAGCGGAAGGTCCATACCGCTCATGGTAAGGAATTCCAGCGTGTTGTCCAGCATGGCCGAATCGGATCCGCTGGATGAGATCACCGGAAGCACCTTCGTCATATCCTCTGCGGAGAGAAGCTTTGTAGACATGGTCTCCTCGCGGGCCAGCATCTTGTCCGCATTTCCCTTAATGGTATTGATCTCACCGTTATGAACCATAAAGCGGTTCGGATGTGCCCGGTTCCAGCTGGGGTTCGTGTTCGTGGAGAACCGGCTGTGGACCATGGCGATAGCCGACTCGTAATCCGGATCCGTAAGGTCCGTGAAGAAGGTCCGAAGCTGTCCCACCAGGAACATTCCTTTATATACGATGGTTCTGCAGGAGAAGGAAGGAACATAGGTATTCACATTACTCTGCTCGAACTCACGGCGGATCACATAGAGCCTACGGTCGAAGTCCAGATCAGTGGCGAAGCCTTCCTTCCGGGATACGAATACCTGCCAGATGGCGGGCATACAGTCACGCGCCTTGGAGCCCAGAACCTCCGGAGCCACCGTTACCTCGCGCCATGCAAGAACTGACAGGCCTTCCTTTACAACGATGGTCTCAAACATTTTCTTTGCCTGACGGATGGCCAGCTCATTCTGAGGGAAGAAGAACATACCCACACCGTACTGGCGCTCACCCGGAAGCGTAATGCCCTGCTGTGCCAGCAGACGGGCAAAAAGCTTATGCGGAACCTGTGTCAGGATACCGACGCCGTCTCCGGTCTTTCCCTCAGCATCCTTACCTGCCCGATGCTCCAGACGCTCTACGATCCGAAGTGCATCATCCACCAGCTGATGACTCTTCTCTCCGTTGATATGGATGATCGCACCGATACCGCAGTTATCATGCTCGAAAGAAGCATCATACAGGCCCTTCTTCTTCAGTTCTTCCATTTTCTTCATCTGGTTTACCATCTCTGACTCCTTCCCGCTGGTTGCAGTGACCCTTCCCGGGGGACATATTTCCATGTCTCCGGTCAGAAGTCCCTATAAATGCAGAAAAGGCCCTTCGAGTATCTACCCGAAGCGCCTTTGCTTCCAATCACTATATTCACGGTTTCCCGTTGATCGCTTAATTTGTTTTCACAGATACAGTATAGCAACTTATTTTCAAAAGTCAATAGTTAACTTACTTATTTTTATTAAGCATGAAGATAGAATATCTTTTCATCATCCAATCGGATACAGGCCAGATCCGCCTCGGGACTCCATTCCCGGAAGACACATCCGCAGTCAATGTTGATAAACCGCCGGTTTCCCAGCTTCTTCACAAAGACCTTTCCCCTGTTGAAAAACAGGGACTCCGCAATGGTGGGGGTATGCCCGAAGATCACAGTCGCGCCCTCCACGCCGCCGTATCTCAGCCCCTCCTCCCTGGCCCAGGTGTAGAACTGCTTCACATCATAGAAATTCGAAAGCCGTCCCTTCTTCAGTTCATAAAGAAACTTCCGTTCGGATATATAACCTGCATGAACGATGACATATCTCCGCCCGCCCACGATCCGGCATTCATAATAAGGAAATGTCGACATACGGTCCTTCCACCGCCGGAAATGCTCCAGCGTAACCCCGTGCCTCTGATCCTGCAGCAGCATTCGTACCGTATCATAATGATCGATCACATGCACGGAAAAAAGAAGACGCTGCTCGGGTGACTGAAACAGTCTTCCCGGGTCTCCTTTCAGTGTTCCTTCCTTAAACAGCTTCAGAAGACGGTCACAGTAAAAGATGAAATCCTCATCATGATTTCCCATGAGAAATGTGACACCCTTCGGCTTCGATGCGGCGTATTCCAACATTTCAAAGTTCTCACGCCCACGGTCTACGATATCTCCCGCAATGATCAGTTCATCCCGGTTCTCATCAAAGCCAATCTTCCTCAGCATCTTTCGAAAGGCGGTATAGCATCCGTGAATGTCCGACATTACATAGATTGCCACGCATTCTTCCTCCCAAAGATCTGACTGAATTTATCATACCATATTTACGGGGGAGCGCTATATCCTATTTTTACATTTAACGTTGCAATTCTTACAAACAGCCGAAATTCGGAATATTCCGTGTCATAATCTGATCAGAAACGATGAAGAATTATCTTACGAGAGAGAAAGAAAAGGAGAGATGAGTATGGAAATGAACTATAAACGAGGTGTCTTTAACATTACGGCAGGGATCTGCTGGATCATCGCAGGACTGATCCACGCGATCGCATTTATCTCCGGTTCGGTAAACATGGTATACGCCGGGGATGGTCTCTCTTCCCTCATGGTGGTATTCGGGATCCTTTCCTCCATCATGATGATCATCTCCGGAATTACAATTATGATGGGCGAGATCAGAGTGATGATGGCAACTTCCCTTGCACTGGGTATCGAGCTTACCATTCTGTCCCTGATCTTCTGCTCAGTCCTCATTCACGGACTAATCGTACTGCTCATGCTGGCCTTTGTGGCATTTGCCGTTTCCTTCTTCCTGCTGGCAGTCGCAGCACGACGGACGAAGAATGACGATGCCATCGGAACCACATGGATCGGAGCCATTGTTGCCTACGGCGCAGGAATCCTTCTGATCCTGATCACCGCCTTTTCCCTTGCAGGTATCAGCGGACTGAGCCGGTACCTCGGAGGTATCGTGACCGGTCGGATCATCGGATCCCTCTTCCTTATCTGCGGACCCACGATCTCAGCCATCATTTTCACCGGAATCGATATGAACAAGAGCCAGAACGACGGATATTATACCGTATCCTATTTCCGTCATAACTACAACTATAACTATGTACGCCGGACACCGAACGTAAGCAGCCCCTACGATTACCGGCCGGTAAATGAACCGGTAAACTATATCTATCAGCCGGCTCCCGTGAACTACTATCCCCAGAATTATTATCGTCCGGCACGTCCTCAGCGTGTGAACAGCTACCGCCCGGCACAGCCCCGGCAGTATTACGGTAACGGACAGGCTCAGCCCCGTTACAACTATCCGGTGGCACGGCCCCGTCGCGTAAACAACTACCGCCCGGCACGATCCGGAAACTATTACGGCTATCCGCAGCCCCGCTCCGGAAATAACCTGATCGCAATGCCCACACCCGTTCGGAAGCTCGGCTAGAACGACTGCAACACCCGGCATGACCGAGTGTACGGTATAACGGGCAGCAGCTCTCAACATGATGAACAGCGCGGATGCCCATAACAAAGGGGACGGTCCCGGATCTGACATGAATTTCTGTCAGATTCGGAACCGTCCCCGATTTTTGTCCGACTTTTTATCGTTCTATCGGACTATTGAGCCGTCCGTAGCACTTTCTACACGCTCATCAGGATCTTGCCATAGCTCGGTACCGGCCAATACTTACCGGAGGTGAGCATCTCGGCTGCATCCACATATCCGCGAAGGGTAGACATCTTCGGAAGCACCTCGTCACGGATGACCTCAGAAGCCTTGATCACATCATCGATCTCCTTCAGACCTGCAAGCTCCTCCTCCAAAGCAGTTACGGCATCCAGGATATTATCCGTAAGATCCGTCAGCTTCTCGATGGTGGAGATCTCATACTTGCACTTTACATTTGAACTGATATTCTTGATGGACTCTACTGCACGGGACAGAGTATAGAGATACTCCTCGATGGCCGGCAGGTAATCCTTGCGGACCATATCCACCATGGTAAGACCTTCGATGTTCACGGTCTTATTGTAATTCTCCAGCATGATCTCACAGCGGCTCTTCAGCTCTGCCTCGGTAAATACCTTATGCGCCATGAGCATCTTCACATTCTTCTCATCCAACAGTCTCGGCATTGCATCCGGTGTGGTCTTCAGATTCAGAAGACCGCGGACCTCGGTTGCTTCCTTAACCCAGTCATCTCCGTAACCGTTGCCGTCGAAGAGGATTCTCTGATGCTCTGTAATGACTCTCTTGATCAGGTTATGCAGCGCCTCCTGGAATTCTTCCTTGCCGGCCACCTTCTCCAGTTCATCCGCATACTGATGCAGAGACTCGGCAACTGCCGCGTTCAGCATGATATTTGCGCAGGCGATGCTGTTGGAGGAGCCCAGTGAACGGAACTCGAACTTGTTACCTGTGAAGGCGAACGGTGATGTACGGTTACGGTCCGTGGTATCACGGGAGAAATGCGGAAGTACATGAACGCCCAGCTTCATGGTAACCTTCTCAACGCCTTCATACGGTGTATCATTCTTGATGGCATTCAGGATGCCTGTCAGCTCCTCACCGAGGAATACGGAAATGATAGCCGGAGGTGCCTCATTTGCACCCAGACGGTGATCGTTTCCTGCAGTAGCTACGGACAGACGGAGCAGATCCTGATAATCATCCACTGCCTGGATCACGGCGCAGAGGAACAGAAGGAACTGTGCGTTCTCATACGGGGTCTCGCCCGGAGAGAGAAGGTTCACACCTGTATCTGTGGAGATAGACCAGTTGTTATGCTTACCGGAACCGTTAACACCTGCAAACGGCTTCTCATGCAGCAGACATACCAAACCGTGACGCTTTGCCACCTTCTGCATGATCTCCATGGTCAGCTGATTGTGATCGGTTGCGATATTTGTTGTGGAGTAGATCGGTGCCAGCTCATGCTGTGCCGGAGCAACCTCGTTGTGCTCTGTCTTTGCCAGGATACCCAGCTTCCAGAGCTCGTTGTTCAGATCCTCCATGTAAGCCGTAACTCTCGGCTTGATCACACCGAAGTAATGATCGTCCATCTCCTGTCCCTTGGGAGGACGGGATCCGAACAGTGTCCGTCCGGTATAGATGAGATCCGGACGCTTATCAAACATCTTCTGATCGATCAGGAAATACTCCTGCTCGGGACCAACACTTGTAGCTACATGCTTTACATCGTCATTTCCGAACAGCTTCAGAACCCGAAGTGCCTCGCGGTTGATGGCCTGCATGGATCTGAGCAGCGGTGTCTTCTTGTCCAGTGCCTCTCCCGAATAAGAGCAGAATGCTGTG
>CADBRW010000162.1 GCA_902797155.1 uncultured Lachnospiraceae bacterium | reverse complement strand
TGCTTATCATCCGCGGCGTAAATGTATTCCCGTCTCAGATCGAGACCGTACTTCTGAAGGAAGGCTATACACCGAACTATCAGATCCTGGTAGACCGTATCGGAAACGAAGATACCTTTGAGATCAATGTGGAGCTCAGCCAGGAGCAGTATGCCGCTCTGAAGGACGGAGATGATGCAAAGGCAGAGAAGAAGCTGGTATCCGCCATGGTTGCCATGCTGGGTATCCGCCCGAGGATCCATCTGCTGGCACCCCACGCCATCGTTCGAAGCGAAGGCAAGGCAGTCCGCGTCATCGACAAGCGGAAGCTGCACGACTAAATTCTAACAATCGGGCTGAGGTCAGACCCCTTCGGGGAGTCTGATCCCAGCTGACGTCAAAATCGGGGACGGAGGCGATTTTTCGCCTCCGTCCCTGTTTTTGTTATTGTACAGGTCCTTGGTTAGTCAGCAACCTTCTTTACCATGTACAGGAATTCTGTCTTGAAGGTGTCATCCATGACTCCCGGAAGGACCTTCAGGCGGTCGTAGATCTCCTGGTAGCTTGCGGAACCGCTGTACTCGGATTTCCGGAGCAGCATTCCGAATTCTGCTACACCTGCTGCGAAGGAGGTATCTGCATCCATTTCTTCCTTCAGCATGTCGCGGGTCACGGGATAGGTGAGGAGCTTGCTTTCACTTGCATCCGGCTCTTTGTAGCGGATGTTGACTGCCAGCATCTCGTTTGCATTGGTTGATGTCTTAACTTCTGTGGACTTTGCCTTGTCGTCATTTCCGTAGCGGGATTCCACGGTGGGAAGCTCGTAAGCGGAATCTGTGGGAACTACTTCGTAGAGTACGGTGACTGTCTGGCCGGAGCCTACCTCGCCGCCGTCCTTCTTGTCATTTGCAAAATCTTCTGCTGCCATCTTGCGGTTTTCGTAACCGATCAGACGATATCCCTTTACCTGATCCGGATTGAACTCCACCTGGAACTTCACATCCTTTGCTACGGTGTAAAGTGTGGACCACAGCTCGTCCTTCAGAACCCGGGATGCCTCTGCGGTGCAGTCGATGTAGGAATAGTTGCCGTTTCCGTAGTCAGCCAGAGCTTCCATCTTGCTGTCCTGATAATTTCCTGTTCCGAAGCCCAGGCAGGAGAGGAAGACACCGGTTTCTCTCTTTTCCTCAACCAGCTTGATCAGATCTGCTTCGGAGGAGATGCCTACATTCAGGTCACCGTCGGTGGCCAGGATGATGCGGTTGTTGCCGTCCTTAATGAAATACTTCTGAGCGATCTCATAGGCCTTCTTGATCCCGCCTTCGCCGTTTGTACTTCCGTATGCTTCCAGGCTGTTGACTGCGGCCTGGATCTTCTCTGTTTCGGAACCCTTTGCTCCCTCAAGAGCAACCTCTTCGGTACCTGCATAGGTTACGATGGATACGGTATCCTTGTCCGTCAGATTCTCGGCCAGGAGGTTGAATGCCTTCTGTGCAAGAGGAAGCTTGTTGTTGTCAAACATGGATCCGGAGGTATCGATCAGGAAGACGATATTGGAACCGTTCTTCGGCTCGATTTCCTCAGCCTTAACTCCGACACGGAGCAGGAGAGTGTCCTTGTTCCACGGGCAGTTTGTAAGAGCGGTGGTAACACCGAACTTTTCACCGTCCTCCGGTGCTGCATAGTCATAGTGGAAGTAGTTGATCATTTCCTCGAGACGGATGGCGGATTCGTCCATGCCGAACTTCTCATCGGCCTCGAAGATCTTCCGGCGGAGGTTGGTATAGGTAGCTGTGTCCACGTCTGCTCCGAAGGTGGAGAAGGGACTGGTGGTTACTGCCTGGAATCCGGTTTCCTTGATCTGATCATAGTTTTCTGTATTCCAGTCCACCGGCTCCTGCCATTCAACCGGTTCCTGCCAGTCATCGTTTGAATCCGGAGCGTATGTGGCTCCTGCGCCTTCGTAAACCGCCTCCTCTTCCATGACAGGAGCGGCGCTCTTCATGGCTCCGTTTCTGTACATGCTGTCCTGCATATCCAGCCGAGGGTCATACTTTCCGTCGTAGGCGCTGCCTGCCAGCATGATCCGCTGTTCGATCTCGGCATCCGTATAGGTACGACCGGCCGGTGTTCCGTTTCCGGAGATCTCAGTTGTTCCGTCGGTCTTCGTTCCGCATCCGGTAAGCAACATACAGGAAGCAAGTACCAGAGCCGCCCCTTTGCCCATAACCTTCTTCATAGCTTTCTTTCTCATATTCACTCGTTCCTTTCGTTATTATTCGTTTTATTCGTCTGATTCCATCCTTTTGCATGACTTTTTTTCATGCTGCTGATTAGGGTACGGACGGAACGAAGAGTTTTATGGAACTTTTTTATTATTTTTTTTTCGAGAGTATGATAGAATGATTTCTTGGAACCATCCCATTCCGAAAGGTTATATGGAAAGGAAAGGGCTAAGAAGCAATATGAGCAGTAACAAAGAGAAGAAAACGGTCACCGTGGCTGACCGGCCGATCCTGAAGAACAAGCTGTATCTCTATATCACGGAGTTTTTCGCGGGAATGTCCGTCATGGCGGTGGAGCTGGGCGCCAGCCGTCTGCTGGCACCGTATTTCAGTTCCTCCCAGATCGTCTGGACCATTATCATCGGGACCATTATGATCGCCATGGCTCTTGGAAATATCTATGGTGGCAGGAAGGTGGATAAGAACCCCAATCCGGACCGCCTCTACGGCAGGATCATTTTCGCGGCGGTGTGGATCGCGCTGATCCCTGTGGCAGGAAAATATGTGATCCTCGGAATCTCAGGTCTTCTTGTCTTTACCATTAATACAAACTTCCTGGTGATCGCAGCCTTTGCGGCCTGCATGATCATTTTCGTATTCCCGCTGTTCCTTCTGGGGACCGTGACCCCGTCCCTCTGCAAGTACACCATGGACAGCCTGGATGACAGCGGTAAGGTGGTGGGTATGCTGAATGCCTCCAACACCATCGGAAGCATTATCGGGACCTTTGTTCCTACATTTATCAGTATACCGGCAGTGGGAACGTCCATTACATTCCTGATCTTCGCCGGGATCCTGCTTCTGCTTGCCCTTGTTTATTTCGTAACAAGCAAGACCTTCGTAAAGAAGCTTCCCGTTGCCATGGTGCTGTTCCTGCTTTGCTGCATCTTCGGCCACAGCGGCAGCTTCGCCTTCTGGCAGAAGCATCTGACCGTGGAGGACGAATCCATCTATAATTATCTTCAGGTGAAGGAGGAGGACGACAGGGTGATCCTCTCCACAAATGTGCTCTTTGGTGTACAGTCTGTGTATCTGAAGGAGAAGAAGCTGACCGGAATGTATTACGATTACGCCATGGCAGCACCCTATATGGCCGGGATCTACGAGAAGGACCGGCCGCTGGATGTCCTTATCCTTGGGATGGGAACCGGAACCTACGCCACCCAGTGTAAGCGGTATTTCGGGGAAATGTACGTAGAGGGCGTGGAGATCGACCAGAAGATCACGGATCTGGCTCATGAATATTTTGATCTGCCGGAGGAGGTTCCGGTGGCCACCTATGACGGCCGCGCATTTCTGAACGCTCTTTCCTCCGAACATTGGAAGAAGGACGCGGAGTTCGGTACCGCGGACAGGAAATACGATGTGATCATGGTGGATGCCTACCAGGACATCACCATCCCCTTTCAGATGTCCACCTCGGAGTTCTTCACGCTGGTGAAGGAGCATCTTCGGGCAGACGGCGTCATGGTGGTGAATATGAATATGCGGGGAACTACCGCCGGGGATGACAGGAAGGACCGGATCACCGATTATCTCTCGGATACCATCGCGTCGGTCTTCCCGGAGGTGGTAACGGTGGATGTGATGAACAACACCAACAGGGAGGTTTTTGCGGGAAATGTGGGACTCATCGACCGCTTCCGAAAGAATCTGGCTTCGGAGAAGGACCCGGAGCTGACGGCAATGATGCAGAAGGTGGAGGAGGGCTGCCAGGTGTATACGGCCGGGGATCATATCATGACGGATGACAAGGCTCCGGTGGAGCTTCTGGGTATGGAGGTCATCGATGAGATGATCCGCGATGAGGTTGCATATTATAAGAAGATTTACGAGGAGAAGGGACTCAGCGGACTGCTGGACAGTATCTAGGAGGACGATATGCGATATTTGGTAACCGGAAAACAGGCGGCACTGATCGACCGCCATACCATCGAAGAGGTGGGCGTGCCTCAGCTGGTGCTGATGGAACGGGCTTCTCTTGCCCTGGCGGAAGAGGTGGAAGGTCTGGTGCGTGATAAGGCCCATGACCGCATCCTTGTGGTCGCTGAGAGCGGAAATAACGGGGGCGACGGTGTGGCTGCGGCCCGGATCCTGCATCAGAGAGGATATCTTGTTGAGGTCTGGGAGCTGAAAGGACTGTCAAAGCAGTCGGAGGCGTACAAAAAACAGGTGGAGCTGGCAAAGAAGGCAGGCGTTATACGCTCCGAGGCACCCAGGATCGACGGATACCGGGTGGTGGTGGATGCCATCTTCGGAGTCGGTCTTACCAGAGAGGTGACAGGAAAGCAGAAGAAGGCGGTCCTGGCCATCAATGAGGCCCGGGAGAATTCCGGGGAAATGACGGTGGTAGCCGTGGACGTGCCCTCGGGTATCTCTTCGGAAACGGGAGAGATCCTGGGTGCGGCGGTAAAGGCGGACCGAACCGTTACCTTCGGCTTTGAGAAGGTGGGAATGCGTTTCGCAAAGGAATACTGCGGCAAGGTGTCCGTGCATGAGATCGGTTTCTTCCTTCCTGAATGGGTGGGCGCGAAGGGCGTCGGAGAAGCCGGCGCAGTCTGTACCTCCTACGACAGAGAGGATCTTCCCGAAAGACTTCCCCATAGAAGCCCGGAAGGGAATAAGGGCGGTTTCGGCCGGGTGCTGGTGATCGCAGGATCCCGGGATATCTCCGGTGCGGCGTTCCTGGCTGCGGAGGCGGCTTACCGCACGGGATGCGGGCTGGTGAAGGTTCTGACACACGAGAATAACAGGGAGATGCTTCAGCAACGGCTGCCGGAAGCGCTGCTCTCGACATACGGGGATCCTTCAACCGATGGATCCGGAAGGGTATCGGGAAACCTTTCGACTGACTGCTTAGACGGATCCGGTAAGGTGGTGGATGACATTCGCTGGGCATCGGTCATCATTCTGGGGCCGGGACTGGGACAGACGGACGCTGCATGGAAGCTGACGGAGAAGGTGCTTAGGGAGGCTTCCTGTCCTGTCATCGTGGATGCGGATGCCATCAATCTTCTTGCGGAGCATACGGAGCTGCTTACGGAGACTGCAGGCAGGAGACCCCTCATTTTCACACCGCATATGCTGGAAATGACCCGCCTGTCGGAGAAAACGCAGCATCCGGAGCGGACGGCCCTGGAGGGATTGAAGAAGAACCGTTTTCTGATCTCCGCGTCGGTGGCTGCCGGGTATCAGGCCACGGTGGTCCTGAAGGATGCGTGTACCGTGGTGACGGATGCGGACGGAGCGGTCTGGTTGAATTCCTCCGGAAATGCGGCGATGGCCAAGGGCGGAAGCGGAGATGTGCTGACCGGAGTGATCGCGGGGCTCATCGCCCAGGGACTTCCGGGGGAAGAGGCGGCCCGTCTGGGCGTATACATTCACGGGCTTGCGGGAGATGCAGCAAGGGATGAGCTGGGCGCCTACAGCGTGATCGCCCGGGATCTTACGGACCGGCTTCCGGCTGTGCTGGGGAGTGTCCGCTCCGGAAGGTAAACCGGGGCTTGGGGAGGATCAGACCATAAGAGGCCATGGAACAGTTGATTTTTATGGCTTTTGTAGTAGAATGGTACTAAATCATTGAAGGAAGGATAAGGAATCAGAGGATGAAACCGGTGAAGCCTTACCATAGAGTGGAAGCAAGGATCGACCTTACGGCGATCCGGGAGAATATTAAGACCGTACAGGCGCTGAATCCTGCTGACAGAAAGACACTGCTGGTGATCAAGGCAGATGCCTACGGACACGGGGCCAGTGTTCTGGCGGAGGAGCTGGAGGATCTGGCAGATTATTTCGGTGTGGCCGAGATCGATGAGGCAGTGGAGCTTCGTCAGCATGGCGTTACGAAGCCAATCCTGATCCTGGGATATACGGATGAGACGGAATATGAGGATCTCATCAATTATGATGTGACCCAGGCGGTATATGATGTGGAGAAATGCAGGAGCCTGTCGCTTCTTGCGGAGAAGATGGGGAAGAAGGCACGGGTCCACATCAAGGTAGATTCCGGTATGCACCGGATCGGATTCCCTGCAAATGAAACCGGCGTGGACCAGGCAGAGCAGCTCTTCTCCATGGAAGGACTGTCCGTAGAGGGAATCTTCACACATTTTGCCAGGGCGGATGAAAAGGACAAGACCTCGGCCATGGAACAGTACCGGGCGTTTTCGGACTTTGTTCAGGCATTGGAGAATCGGGGACATGACCTGGGAATCCGGCATATCGACAACAGTGCAGGAGCCATGGAGCTGCATTCAAAAGGATTTGACATGATGCGATTGGGCATAGTAATATATGGCCTGTATCCGTCGGAGGAAGTGGATAAATCCGTGGTGATACAGCCGGCCATGTCGCTTGTGAGCCATATCACGCATATCAAGACACTGCCCGCAGGCTGTGGGATCAGCTATGGTCATACCTTTGTTACCGAAGGGGAGACCAGGGTTGCTACGGTGGCCGCAGGTTATGCGGATGGATACCCGAGAGCCCAGTCCGGCATCGGGCGTGTGCTGATCCGGGGAGAGTACGCTCCGATCCTGGGACGGGTCTGCATGGACCAGTTCATGGTGGATGTGAGTCATATCCCGGATGCCGAGGTGGGAGATGACGTGTTCCTGATCGGTAAGGACGGGGAGCGTTACATTTCCGTAGAAGAGGTGGCAGAACCCGCAGTCAGCTTCAATTATGAGCTGGTGTGCAATGTGGCCCGCCGCGTGCCCCGTGTCTATATCCGTGACGGAGAGGCTGTCGGTGAGGTAAACTATCTTCGATAGATAAAAGGAGTTCTATGTTTAGAAAAAAGGACGAGGAACAGGTCGAGGAAGAAATACTCTCCATGGTGGAGGAGGGACAGGATCAGGGCTTTATCCATGAGGAAGAAGCCGAGCTGATCTCGAACATTTTCGACTTTGACAATAAGGACGCCCATGATATCATGACGGCCAGAAACCGGATCGTTGCACTTGAGAAGGGGACGACCATCCATGAGGCTCTGGAGATCGGGCTGGACAGCACGTACTCCCGGCTCCCTGTTTTTGAGGGGGAGATCGATAATATCCTGGGTGTGGTTCATCTGAAGGATCTGATGTCGGCGTATCTGGACGGACACGGAGAAGAACCCTGTGAAACCGTGCTGGATGATCCGATCTTCATTCATCCTACCTATGACATATCCAAGCTGCTCCGAAAGATGCAGAAGGAAAAGGTCCATTTCGCCATTGTGGTGGACGAGTACGGCCAGACGGACGGTATCGTTACCCTGGAGGATATCATAGAAGAGATCGTCGGAAATATCCAGGACGAGCATGACGAGGAAGAAGAGGGAGCCCACCGGACGGCAGACGCCGGCTATGTGGTGGACGGACTCATTTCCCTGAATGATCTGAAGGAGATCCTGCCGGATATTGAGATCCCGGATACCGAGATAGAAACGTTAAATGGATTCCTGCTCTTCAAGCTGGGACGCCTTCTGAAGGAGGGAGAGAAGATCGAGATCGAGTACGGCGGCTACAGGTTTCAGCCACTTGTTATTCGGGATCAGATCATGCAGAGAGTTAAGATCCTCCCGCTTCCGAAGGACGCAGAGTGATCCCCTGAGCACAGAATCATATTATAAAGAGAATAGAAAAGAAAGAGGTACAAAAATGTCAGGACATTCGAAATTCGCCAACATTAAGCACAAGAAGGAAAAGAACGATGCCGCAAAGGGTAAGATCTTTACCATCATCGGCCGTGAGATCGCCGTTGCGGTAAAGGAGGGCGGACCGGATCCGGCCAACAACTCCAAGCTGCGTGATGTCATCGCAAAGGCGAAGGCAAACAATATGCCGAACGACACCATCGACCGCGGTATCAAGAAGGCTGCCGGTGATGCGAACAGCGTAAACTATGTTGCAAATACCTATGAGGGCTATGGTCCTTCGGGAACCGCCATCATCGTGAACTGCCTGACGGACAACAAGAACCGTACTGCATCCAACGTGCGCAGTGCATTTACAAAGGGCGGCGGAAATGTAGGTACCACAGGCTGCGTATCCTATATGTTCGATGAGAAGGGACAGATCATCGTAGCAAAGGAGGACTATGAGACGACAGCTGATGAACTGATGATGATGGTGCTGGATGCGGGAGCCGAGGATTTCTCCGAGGAAGAGGACAGCTATGAGATCATCACCACACCGGATGATTTCTCTTCCGTACGTGAGGCACTGGAGGCTGCAGGCGTTCCCATGGTATCTGCCGAGGTGACCATGATCCCGCAGAACTACGTTACCCTGAGCAGTGAAGAGGATATCAAGAAGTTCCAGCGTATCATCGATCTTCTGGATGAGGATGATGATGTACAGGCGGTTTATCACAATGTAGACAACCTGGATGACTAAATAACCGTCAAATATGTCCTTTTTTGACAAAAAATGATATTTGTCAGGAATTTGTAAAGAAGTTGTAAAGGTTCCAATTTTATTCTCAAAACCGAAGATAAAAAAACGAGATGAAAAGAAAGGTGAATGAGAAATGAAGATGGGTTGGAAATTCGGACTTGTTGCAGCAGCATTGATCGGTGGCGCAGCATTTTCAGCTGCTCCGGTGGCACATGCAGAGGAAGTTAAGGCAGTGGCAGTACAGGCAGAGACCGATAAGGGCGTGTCTGCTACAACGAACTGGATGAAGAAGGACGTAAACGGTGACGGCACCAAGGAATGGGTATACGTCATGAAGAACGGCCAGCTGAAGAAGGGCTGGGTGAAGGACGGTGGAAAGTGGTATTTCCTGGACAGAGAGACCGGTGCCATGCAGACAAGATTTATTGAGGATGGCGGAAAGGGTTACTATCTGGGAGTTGACGGAGCCATGAGGACCGGCTGGTGCTTCGACGGATACGACTGGTACTATGCAGGAAAAGACGGAGCGCTTCAGAAGGGCTGGCTTGAGTATAAGGGCCAGTGGTATTACCTCGGCGAGACAGAGCCGAAGGGTGATTACGAGGCACACCGCTTTGCTGCGCACAGAAAGTATCATATGCTGAGATCCCAGTACCAGAAGGGTTACTGGCTGGACAAGAACGGTGCATGGAGCTATAAGCCGAAGGCTTCCTGGAAGAAGGACAGCAAGGGCTGGTGGTTCGGAGACAATACCGGCTGGTATGTAAAGGGAACAAGCCTCCGCATCGATAATGCCACCTATGTCTTTGATGCAAAGGGATACCTGGTAGAGAAATAAGGTGACAGAGGGGCAGAACCCGTGTCACAAATTACGAAAAAGAAACCGCACAGTGTGCCATGCAGACACGCTGTGCGGTTTCTTTTTCGTAACACTTTTGTAAAGGTGACAGGCACCTATTATGTAAACCGGTTAGTGAGTGGCGTCGTATTCGGCCAGAGCGGCTTTCGTAAGCTCGATGT
>CADBRW010000161.1 GCA_902797155.1 uncultured Lachnospiraceae bacterium | reverse complement strand
TCCCGAAAAAATACCCGGCTGAGCCGGGGCAAAACTGCAACTGCAGTTTTTCGTGGGACCTATAGGGCTCGAACCTATGACCCTCTGCTTGTAAGGCAGATGCTCTCCCAGCTGAGCTAAGATCCCGTCTGTGCTTCACAGCACTTTTCAAATTATAATGGGAAGACCCCCAAATGTCAAGAAAAAAATTTAAAAAAGGACACGAACTTTCAAAAAGAAAGCCCGCGTCCTTTAAGTTGGATCATAATATTGATTACTCAGCTGTTGCAGCGCTAACCTCCGGCTTTACATCCTCTGCGATTTCCTGATCATCCTCAAAGAAATCATCATCGAAATCATCATCAAACTCATCAAAGTCATCAAGATAATCCGGTGTCAGATACTTGTAAACTGCAACTGCAATAGCAGCGATCAGTACAACGATACCTGCAATGATTGCGATGGAAAGAATCGTATTCTTTGCCTTCTTTACCGGGGTTTCCTCTGTTACAACTTCAACTTCTTTCATAATTTGAACCTCCTACCTTCCTGAGTATTTTTGCTATGTATAGAAGTATATCACACCTTGCGCAACTTCGCAAGGGAAGCGAACATTCTTTTTTCACCTGCGGTATCAAAATTCACCGTAACTTCATAATCAGAGCCGCCTTTTACCATTTCCGTGACCACTCCCCGGCCGAATTTGATGTGTTTTACGGTATCCCCCACCTGATAATCGATGGTTGCAGCTGTCGGAATGCCCTTTTGAATTGTGGCTTTCGGACGGACCGGAGCCCCCGGAACCCTGCGATTTCTGTCGGATCCGTAGGCCTTCTTCTGAAATGTGGTGCCCTGCCACTCGTCATAGTAACGGTCACCGTAGGAATCTCTTCCTAAAGGCCTTCCTCCGAAGGGATCATTTCCGGAGCTACGGCCTTCTCCCCTTCCTTCTCTTCGAAGCAGATTCTTGGGGATCTCATCGATAAAACGGGACTCCTCCGGATAAGTAATGGTACCGTTCACCATCCTCCGGGATGCAGCACTCATAAAGAGTCTCTCCTTCGCCCGGGTGATCCCCACATAACAGAGCCGGCGCTCCTCCTCTTCGGCATCGGGATCATCGGAATCCAGAGACATTCCGCTGGGGAACAGCCGTTCCTCCATACCAACCATAAAAACAAAAGGAAATTCAAGACCCTTGGCGCTATGAAGCGTCATCATGGTAAGCCGGTCCGTACCCATCTCCTGTTCATCCGTATCCGCCACAAGGGAGATCTCCTCCAGAAGCTCCGTTAACGAAGGATGCTCCGCATGAAGTTCATAATCCGAGATCTTATTACCCAGCTCCCGCAGATTCTCCAGACGGCTTCTGGCTTCATCCGTATTTTCTCTTTCCAGCTCTTCGCGATACCCTGTCTTCTTCAGGATATCATCATAAAGGATGGTAAGATTACCCTCCTCTGCTTCTCTCCGAAAGCCCTGCATCAGCTCCGCAAATGCGGAGATCTTCGCCATGGACCTGCTGAGTCCGGGAACCTGTTCGGCATCCAGGAGCACGTCATAGAGGGACATGCCATGCTCCAGAGCAAAGTCTCTCATCTTCGTAACCGTAGTATCTCCGATCCCTCTCCTCGGCACATTGATGATCCTTCCCAGAGAAATGTCATCCGCCGGATTTGCGATACATTTCAGATAGCCTACCAGATCACGGATCTCGCGACGTGCATAGAAATTCGTGCCGCCCACCAGCTGATAGGGAATATTCTCCCGTATCATCTGCTCCTCCAACACGCGGGACTGGGCATTCGTCCGGTAAAGGACCGCCATCTCAGACAGGGTATGCCCTTCCTTCATCAGGTCGAAGATCTTCTTGCACACACCCACGGCCTCTCCGCGATCATCCTCATACCGGGTGAAAAGAACCTTCTCACCTTCCGGATTCTCCGTCCAAAGACTTTTATCCTTCCGGCCTTCATTATTGGCGATCACACCGTTGGCGGCATTCAGGATATTCGAGGTGGACCGATAGTTCTGTTCAAGCTTTACAACCTTGGCATCCGGGTATTCCTCTTCGAAATTCAGGATATTGTAAATGTTGGCCCCGCGGAACTTGTAAATGGACTGGTCATCATCTCCCACCACACAGAGATTCCGGTACTTGGCTGCCAGCATCTTCACCAGCACGAACTGTGCATGATTCGTATCCTGATACTCATCCACCATGATATAACGGAACCGCTCCTGATAGAGCTCCAGCACATCCGGATGCTGCATGAAAAGATCGATGGTCTTGCAGATCAGATCGTCAAAGTCCAGGGCATTGTTGCTGCGAAGCCGTTTCTGGTACTCCCGGTAGATCTTCGCCACATTTTGATCCCGATAGTTCCCCGCCGCCTGACGGTCATACTCATCCGGCGAAAGGAAGCTCTCCTTTGCTTTACTGATCGCTGCGATCATGGCTCTCACGGGATACTGCTTTTCATCAAAAGAAAGCAGACGAAGGACCTCCTTTACGGCAGCCTTCTGATCGTCTGCATCATAGATGGTAAAGCTGTTCTTTCCGCCCAGCCGCTCATGGAACCTGCGAAGGATCCGCACACACATGGAGTGAAATGTGCTGACCCAGATCGACTCTGCCCCAAAACCGACTATGGCATCCACACGTTCCCGCATCTCACCCGCAGCCTTGTTGGTGAAAGTGATGGCCAGGATATTATAGGGATTCACTGACTTCTCACTGATCAGATATGCGATCCGGTGTGTGATCACGCGGGTCTTACCGCTTCCCGCGCCTGCTAAAATAAGGAGAGGCCCCTCGGTATACGAGCAGGCCTCTTCCTGTCTTGGATTTAATCCAGCCATATTACTGAGCAGATGTCTGTCCCAGCTTAGCCTTAAGTGCTGCAAGCTCATCCTGTACGGCTGCATCAGGAGCTGCATCATATTTAGCTGCAAGGCTGTCAACCTCAGAGGAAGCTGCAGTCTGATTCAGCTCTGTCTCTGCATTGGCAAGATCGAGCATTGCATCTGCCTTTGCTTCCATACGCTCAAAAGCAGCAATACTTGCACTGGAGTCGCCCACATTCGAGGTCATCTGGTTGATCCTCTGCTGTGTCTTTGCTACCTTGATCTTAGCCTTGATCGCATCCTTACGATCATTCAGAGCATTGATATCATTAACCAGCTTGTCATGCATCTGACGCATCTTCATGGCATTTGCAGCTGCCACATCATAGGTCTGCTGCAGGGACTGCTGCTTGGTCTGCAGTTTAGCCTTCTCTGTAAGGAACTTGGTTGCATCTGCATCATTACCTGCAACAACTGCCTTCTCAGCATAAGACTGCATCTTTGCGATCTCTGCATTGCACTCATCCAACTGACGCTTAGCGCGCTGCTCGTCAGCCATAACCGCTGCGGTCTCTTCCTTAACCTTACCAAGATCTCTGGTCAGGTTACGCATGGTTTGGTCGATCATCTTCTCCGGATCCTCTGCCTTGTCCAGAAGAGCGTTGATGTTAGATGCCATAATGTCTTTAAATCTTGTTAAGATACCCATAATGTAATCTTCCTCCTTATTAATCTGCGGATTCACGAATCTTCATGGATCCCCCTGTCCGTCGGGCCGAAATGCCCAACACAGCTATTATACATTTATTTCATAAGATTTACAAATAAAAAATGCATACTACCTTAAAATCTCATAAACAACCGGAGCCACCTCGGGTTTCTCCTCCGAAACGGTATAGGCTGCCGTAAGACGGTGCGCTGCCTCAGGGAGAACCTCCTCCCTGTTGGTGTACAGGATCGCGATGGGCTCATCCTTGGAAATATACTCACCCAGCCGTTTACAGATCCGTATTCCGGCTTCGAAATCGATGCTCTCGCCCTTCTTACTCCTTCCGGCTCCCAGCATCACCGATACCAGGCCAACTTCACTGTTGTTGCAGGACGCAAGATAGCCCTCCCGGTCCATAAAGACTTCCTTACGGTACTTCGCATCCAGCTCGGTCCGATCCAGCGCCGCCGGATCACCTCCTGCCTCCCGGACATACTCCCGGAAACGATTCAGTGCCAGACCCTCAGCCAGGATCTTACGAACCACGGCACGTGCATCCTCACGGTATGGCCTTGCCTGATCGGAGAGCTGCAGCATTTCCACCGCAAGCTCCGTACAGAGCGTCACCAGTCGAGTCTCTCCGGCGCCGGAAAGCACTGCGACCGCTTCCTGGACTTCTATGGAATTACCCACAGCTGTTCCCAGCGGCTGGTTCATATCGGAAATGACCGCCGTCACCTTCCGTCCCGTAAGGTCTCCGATCCGGATCATCTGTCTGGCCAGTTCCTTTGCGGAAGCAGCATCCTGCATGAAGGCTCCGCTGCCACATTTTACATCCAGAACGATCCTGTCCGCTCCGGCAGCCAGCTTCTTACTCATGATGCTTGAAGCGATAAGTGGGATGGAATCCACCGTTGCGGTCACATCCCGAAGTGCATACAGCAGCTTATCCGCAGGAGCAAGCTCTTTGGTCTGCGCAGCATCCACAAATCCCACAGTACGCACCAGCCGGATGAACTCTTCCTCCGTAAACTCGGACTTAAGACCCGGAATACTTTCCAGCTTATCCACCGTACCACCGGTAAATCCCAGTCCGCGGCCGCTCATTTTCGCCGTGGGAACTCCCAGCTCGGCCATGAGCGGACCCAGGACCAGTGTCGTCTTGTCCCCGATACCGCCGGTGGAATGCTTGTCCAGCTTCGTTCCGGGGATCCCGGAGAGGTCCAGCTGTTCACCGCTTTCAGCCATAGCCATGGTAAGCCAGCCGGTTTCCTCATCCGTCATCCCGCTGTACCAGATGGCCATCAGCATGGCAGACATCTGATAATCCGGTATTTCGCCTGCGGTATAGCAGGTGATCATCTCTCTGATCTCCTCCTCCGTCAGGGCTTTCTTATGCTTTTTCTTTTCGATCAGATCATACATTCGGAATCTCATGATCCGCACCTCGTTACATTATGCCTGGTCTTTGTTCTTCTCGATCTCAGCCTTTGCAACATCATCCGGAGCCTGCTCGTAACGTGCAAACTCATAGGAGAAAATGCCGCTGCCGCGTGTCATGGAATACAGCTTTGTATCATACTCATAGAGCTCCAGATACGGAATGTCCGCCATGATCTCCTGCAGGCCCTTTCCTGTCGGATTCATACCGAGCACACGTGCTCTTCTCTTGTTCAGATCACCCATAACATCACCGGTGAACTCATCCGGTACAAGAACGGTAAGGCTTGCGATGGGCTCGAGCAGAACCGGTTTTGCATCCATAAAGCCCTTCTTGAATGCCTGCTCTGTGGCAACCTTGAATGCAAGCTCGGAAGAGTCTACGGTATGATAGCTTCCATCGTAAAGAATAACCTTAACGCCCATAACCGGATACTTCGCCAACGGGCCGGCCTTTACAGACTCGATGATACCCTTCTCAACTGCCGGGAAGTAGTTCTTCGGAACGGCACCACCTACGACGATCTGCTCAAATACATACGGTTTATCCATATCTCCGGAGGGCTCCATCTTGATCTTTACGTGGCCGTACTGACCATGTCCGCCGGACTGCTTCTTGTACTTATACTCTGTATCAGACTTTCCGTTGATGGTCTCCTTGAATGCGATCCTCGGACGGGAAAGCTCGATATCAACCTTATATTTCTCAGCCAGAACGTTCTGAACAACATCCAGATGCTGAGCACTGATACCATAGATCAGAGTCTGTCCGTTCTCGCCGTCATTTACGGTCTTCAGAGTCAGATCCTCCATCATCATCTTGGACAGTGCCTGGGAGATCTTATCCTCATCGCCCTTATTCTTTGCCTGATATCTTCTGTAAACGTAAGGCTTGGAAATGGTGGTCCGGATGAAGGTTACCGGAGTCTTGCGTGTGGAAAGTGTATCCGTGGTCTGGCTGGCTGTCAGCTTCGCAAGAGCACCGATATCACCTGCATGCAGCTCCTTAACTTCTTCTACCTTGTTACCGCAGATGGTGAACAGTTTACCAAGACGCTCGTCGGTATCCCTGTGATAGTTGAACAGGGTATCCTCCGGCTTCAGAACACCGGAATTTACCTTGATCAGGGAGTACTTTCCGATAAACGGATCGGCAACCGTCTTGAAGATATATGCGGACTTCGGCTTTGCAAAGTTGAAGTCTGCCTGGAACACTTCGTTATTCTCGGTCATGATACCTGCACACTTGCAGCGATCCGGACTCGGGAAATACTTGATAATATCAGCCATCAGAGTGAACTGGCCGCGTGCCAGGGTGTTCGAACCCATCAGTACCGGTACCACGGAGCCTTCTTCAACACCTACACGCAGCGCCTGACGGATCTCATCCTCTGAGAATTCGTCGCCGCCGAAGTAACGCTCCATATATTCTTCACTTGTCTCAGCCACTGCCTCGAGAAGCGCTTCTCTGCAGATGGCGAGATTTTCCTGTGAATAATCCGGAACATCGAACTTATCTACGGTTCCCTTATCATTCCAGCGCTTTGCCTTCTGCTGGATCACATTTACATAGCCTACAAACTGCTCATTCTCGCGGATGGGCAGGTGGAAGGGAGCGATGTGCTTTCCGTACATTTCCTGAAGGCCCTCAACCACTTCGCGGTAGCTTGCCTTATCATCATCCATATCCGTTACGAAGAACATTCTGGGGAGATTCCGCTTCTCGCAGAGATCCCATGCACGCTTGGTTCCCACCTCGATACCGGCCTTGCCGGAGATCACAATGATCGCAGCGTCCGCAACAGCCACAGCCTCTTCTGCCTCACCGATGAAATCCTGATAACCCGGTGTGTCAAGAAGATTGATCTTGTAGCCTTCCCATGCAACGGGCACTACAGAAGTCTTCAGCGAGAATCCGCGCTTTACCTCTTCCTTGTCATAATCGCTGATGGTATTACCGTTCTCTACGGTACCCATGCGACTCGTCATTCCCGCCAGATAGGCGATGGCCTCTACCAGAGATGTCTTTCCGCTGCCTCCGTGTCCGAGAAGCAC
This sequence comes from uncultured Lachnospiraceae bacterium, assembly GCA_902797155.1. GTDB lineage: Bacteria > Bacillota > Clostridia > Lachnospirales > Lachnospiraceae > Eubacterium_Q. The sequence continues at coordinate 9,879 of CADBRW010000161.1, read as the reverse complement.
TACATTTCTGATCTTGTCTGTGGTAAATACATTCATTTTTGCTACCTCCTTACATTCTCTACAGCATTTCGCTGTTAGATATCATAATAATACCGCTTCGATGCCGGTTCCGACAGGCAGGTGCTGTACCCCAAACAGCTGTCCCACTGTCTCGCCCAGATCGGCAAATGTGGATCTTGTGCCGATATTGGCCGGCTGAAGCCCTTTGCCGTACAAGAGAATCGGAACGTATTCCCTTGTGTGATCCGTTCCTGCATATGAGGGATCGCATCCGTGATCCGCGGTAAGGATCAGCAGATCTTCCTCCTCCATGGCAGCCAGGATCTCCGGCAGGCGAAGGTCAAAGTACTCAAGTCCTTCCTTGTACCCCCGCACATCTCTTCTATGTCCCCAGGTGGAATCAAACTCAACCAGATTCGTGAAGATCAGGCCCTCCTTCTCTTCCTGCATCACCTCCAGTGTCCGATTCACTCCATCCGGATTACTTACGGTTTTATTCGCCTTTTGGATCCCACAGCCGGAAAAGAGATCATAGATCTTTCCCACGGAGATCACAGGCACACCTGCGGCTTCCAGATATGCCAGCAGATTCTCCTTCCCGGGAGGAATGGCGTAGTCATGGCGGTTCGCCGTACGCACATAACCATCACCGTCTTTGTTTCGTATAAACGGCCGGGCGATGACCCTTGCCATCAGGTCCCTGCCCGTCAGCTGCTTTCTTGCCACCTCGCAGATCTGATAGAGCCGGTCCAGACCGAAGGTCTCCTCGGATGCCGCGATCTGAAATACGGAGTCCTGGGATGTATAGAGGATCGGTTTTCCCGTCTCCTCATGTTCCTTTCCCAGCCGCTTTATAATGGCGGTTCCGGAATCCACGCAGTTTCCCAGCACTCCCGGGATACCCGCTTCTCTGACAAATGTGTCCACGATCCTGTCCGGAAAACCGTCCGGAAAGGTCTGGAAGGGTTCCTCCGTCCGTATGCCGATCATTTCCCAGTGGCCGGTCACGGAGTCCTTCCCGTCTGATATCTCCGCCGCTTTGCCATAAACGCCTGTGGGTCTCCTTACTGCACCGATTGCCGGATTGGCTCCGTCGATACAGCCAAGTCCCAGGGCCCGAAGATTCGGTATCTTCATGTCGGGATAGGCCTCGGCGATATGCCCCAGCGTATCCGCCCCCGGATCACCGAACCGTTCCGCATCCGGCATGGCGCCGATCCCGACGCTGTCCAGAACGATCCAAATGACTCTTCTTCTATTCTTCATATTCTGTCCTCATATATAGCTCTCTCGCACCGTGCCCAAAACTCCTTTTGCTGCACCGTGCTCAGGTTGTCGTTAATCAGCGTTAAGTTCTTCCGTCCCCGGAAGTACGAACCTTCCCTCCCGGAGCAGATCCTTCTCGGTTCCGTCCGGATATACCGCCGTGATCCTGCCGATCTCCTCGTAAGGAATGGTGATATCCGTATGGCAGTTAAAATAAGCCTTTTCCGGTTCCGTATTCCTGAGAACCGAGAACCGGTTTTCTCTGGAAATGATCTCTTTCCCATCCGGATTGTAAACTGCCGTGTCCTCCGCGTGACTGTAGCAGGTATCACCCAATGCAAAATGCGGCCCCGTCTTCTCTACGATCAGGATGGGCAGCTTTCCGAGGATGTCAAACCTCTGGGCCATCCGATAGGCCGGTACATTTGTACCGATGGCGAATTCTCCGATGGGAAGGGTCTCATGATGAAACAGGATGTTCTCCCGTATATATCTTCTTCCCGCTTCCGGATCTTCGTAATTTCCGCAGCTGTAGTTCTCCACCATGCCGTCCCGGAACCGGATCTCCAGATCCTTAAAGAAATATCCGTTCAGATAGACTCCGCTGACATGCAGCGTCCCTTCCAGTCCGTCCAACACAGGTGAAGTAAAGATCTCTCCCAAAGGGATATTCACATCCGCCACACAGTTCTCAAACTGGGTTTCCTTCTCCGGATGCTCCAGATGCCGCATGGGCACTCGCATGTGGGTACGGTTCTCTCCGCATCCCTCCACAAGTATATGATCCGCGGTATCCATGGCGTCGATCAGCTTCTGCTGAAGCGGGATATAGGTGTCGTTCGAAAGTGTATTGATTCGGACGGTCTCCCGGAAGATCTCCTCAAAGCTGTCACCGATCTCGGGGATCGGATAGGCAATGATGGCAAAACTGTAGCTGTCCCCCGGCAGGAATTCCTCCATAAGCTGACCCTGCAGTCCCGTAAGCTCCGTTGAAAGTGTCTGCTGCTCCTCCGAAAGCCGGATACAGCCCGGTACCGCCTCCGGAAGGAAGGTCTCCTCACCAAAGGTCCCTATCACCGCCGGTCCGGCATACGCAGCCAGAAGCGGTTCCAGTTCCCGGAAGGCACTACGCTGGGCGGCCAGCTTCCGTTCCATATATTTCCGGCCCAGAAAGAGAGCCTCATCCATTCGATGATCATATTCAAACTGACGGCATACCGGAGTGGAAAGCACACCTTGCCGTATCACGCCCTTCCGATTCAGACGGCTTCCTGCAGCACGTGTAAGGATCGGTGCAAGTCCCATCTCACGGAACTGCTCAACTACCCTCCTTACCATCCGCTCCTGTCCTATGGCATATCGGATGGTCACCGACTGTTTTCCGTCGAAGGGAATCTGCATGGTTTCAAATCCCCGTCGGAAACCGCCCGTAAAGGTCCGGGCCATGGAATCGATCTCCTCATCGGAAAGGGATTGCAGGAACCCGGATACACAAAGCTCTGTATCCGAGATGTACTCCCCGTATTTATAGAGATAACGTTCATCCGAAAGATCCTCATCCATAAGGATCTGTACCAGCGTCCCTCTGTCCGGTGTAAACTGATCCGTAAGACGGAGGCGAACGATCTCATCCGCGTAATCCTCTGCATAGAATGCCACAGACTCCCGGAGCCGTGATTCGGCCGGTGCGGTATCCTGTGTCAGCTTTCCGAAGATCTCCAGAAAAAGCTCGATCAGTGTTACGATCATGAAGAGTTTTCCGTCGAAGATATATCCGGGGAGGCTGTACATTTCCGCCTGCAGGAAGGACAGCACCTCTCCGTAGGTCCCAAGAGCTTCTGCCCGCTTAGGATTTGCAAAGCTGTCTTCATATGCTCCGTTCGCCAGCGGAGCATACAGAAGACGGTTCATCTCCTTCCACTCCTCCAGGGAGATCTCCTTCCAGTCGGAAACCTTCGGTCCCTCCTCCGAAAAAAGGGAATCCCCAAGCCTGTCCATAACAAAAAAGCAGGAACCAAGAAAATCACAGACCGCTTCCGTAAAAGCCGCCAGTGACACCCTGATTTCTGCCGGTAACTGATCCGAGAATTCCTCTCTCACATCTTCCTGTTTCATTTCCGAGACCCTGCCGCGCGCCAACTCCAAACGCTCAAGCAGGGCAGCTCTTTCCTCTGTCATGGCGAACCCCTTATACATTTAACCCCATAATATGGGTGACCCCTCACCCACACAATAAATCGATCACAAAATATACAAAACCACCAGAAGCACCAGCGCCAGCACGGACAGTATGACTGACGTGCGCTTGGCATTGTTGTCTCCCTCCACCATCCGGAAAGAATGCAGCCCGAAGCCCAGTCCCGTGATTGCCATGACCAGTGCCATGAGCATCAGAACGCCAACCCGGTCCGATATCTTTCCGCCCTTGATGGTGCTGTAAATGATACAGCCCACGGTAACCAGGATCGACAGTCCCCCAAAGACCAGAGAGATCCGGGTATCTACTGCCACACGGTCATCCGCAAAGGTATACTTCTTTCTTTTTTTCCTACGTGAAAACACAGCGTTTCTTCCGCCTTCTCTATAAACATCTGCGAATCTCATCCAGCGATTCCAGACCCTGTTCCTTCATGAACGCTTCGATTCCCTCGATCACCTCCGCCGTAGCAAAAGGATTCCGGAAATTTGCGGTTCCAACCGAAACCGCGGTTGCACCTGCCATGATGAATTCGATGGCATCCTCTGCCGTAGCGATCCCTCCCATACCGATCACGGGAACCTCCACCGCATGACAGACCTGGTACACCATCCGTACCGCAATAGGCTTGATGGCCGGTCCCGAAACTCCGCCGGTGCGGTTTGCAACTGCGAAGCATCTCTTATGTATATCGATCTTCATACCGGTCAGGGTGTTGATCAGCGACAGTGCATCCGCACCGCCTGCCACCGCTGCCCGGGCCATCTCCGTGATATCCGTCACATTCGGTGACAGCTTCATGATGATGGGCTGCTTTGCCTTCTTCTTCACCTCTGAGGTGATATGCTCCAATGCCTTCGGGTCAACGCCAAAGGCGATTCCGCCTTCTTTTACATTCGGGCAGGACACATTGATCTCCAGTAGATCCACGGGTTCGTCCTGCAGACGCTCCACCACGCCCACGTATTCCTGTTCGGAATGACCGCAGACATTTACGATGATCTTCGTATCCTTCTTCTTCAGGAACTCGATGTCCGTACGGAGGAACTCCTCGATGCCGGGATTCTGAAGTCCTACGGCATTCATCATACCGCCATAGGTTTCCGCGATCCTGGGAGTCGGATTCCCTGCCCAGGGCGTCAGCGCAACTCCCTTGGTCGTCACCGCCCCCAGACGGCTTACATCAACAAATTCATCATACTCCACACCGGAGCCGAAAGTCCCCGAGGCAACCGTCACCGGATTCTTCATGGTGACGCCGCAGATGGTTACAGATGTATCGATCATTACAGCTCCACCTCCTCTGCGAAGAATACCGGGCCGTCCTTGCAGACTCTCCTGGTTGTTACCTTGAAATGCTCGTCCACCTCTGCCGTCTTGCAGACACAGGCGAGACATGCGCCGATACCGCACGCCATGTGCTCCTCAAGAGAAAGCTGGGCCGGAATATCATTTTCATATGCATAACGCTTGATGGCGCGCAGCATGGGAGTCGGTCCGCAGGCATAGATCATGTCTCCGGTCAGATTCTCATCCCGTACGGCATCTACCACATTTCCCTTACGTCCCACAAGACCGCTGTCGCTGGTAATGTGGACGGTCGCATGCTTTTTGAACTCGTCTGCCAGAAAAGCACTGTCGCGATAACCGAGGACCACATGAAGGTGCTTCTTATCCACTCCCTGCTCTGCCAGGCGCTTGGAAAGCTCCAGCATGGGAGGAATTCCGATGCCGCCACCCATCAGGATGGGGCTGGTACATTCCAGCTGAAAGCCGTTTCCGAGAGGGCCCATCACCTGAACCCGGTCTCCTGCCTTATAACCGGAGAATTCCTTCGTTCCTTCACCCACCACCCGATATACCAGACGGAGGGTTCCTTTATTCCTGTTGATCTCGCAGAGACTGATGGGGCGCGGAAGCAATCTGGAAGCATCTTTGGAGAACAGAGAAACAAACTGTCCCGGAACCGCTTCCTTTGCGATATCCGCTGCCTTCAGAACAAGACTGAAGATATCTTCCGTGATCCTGTTCTGGCTTACGACCTCCGCCGTGATCATGTGCTTACTCATAATGGTCTCCTGTCTATCTTGCTTCAAGGGCTCCGCGGATATCATCCAGCATATCCACAACTGCCTGTCGGGAAGCCTCGGCAAAATGTGCCTCTCCGAACTTGGAATACTCTGACTTCGTATATGCGGCAATGATTCCTCTGGAGGAATTCACGATGGCACCCAGGCCGTCCTCGTTGAAGAAATCAACCAGATCCTTGCCCTGTCCGCCCTGTGCGCCGTAACCCGGCACAAGGATGTAGGTCTTCGGCATCAGCTTACGAAGGATCTTTCCCTGCTCAGGGTAGGTCGCACCTACAACTGCGCCCACATTACTGTATGCGCCGTCCATGGATGCTTCGCCCCATTCCACAACCTTTTCAGCCACATACTCATAAATGGGACGTCCGTCGGATTCACGGTCCTGGAACTCTCCGGATGACGGATTGGAGGTCTTCACAAGCACAAATATACCTCTGTCATTCTGGTTGCAGACATCCACGAAGGGCTTAACACCATCCGAGCCAAGATACGGGTTTACCGTCACCAGATCCTCATCAAAGGGACAGAAGGTCTTGTCTCCCACCTGTACGGTACCGATATGGCCGGCTGCATAGGCGCCTGAAGTGGAGCCGATATCTCCGCGCTTCACATCTCCGATCACGATCAGCCCTTTGGATTTGGCATATTCCGTGGTCTCACGGTATGCCACCAGACCGGATACACCGAACTGCTCATACATGGCGATCTGGGGCTTTACAGCCGGAATAAGATCCGCTGTCGCATCAATGATCGCCTTGTTAAACTCAAAGACCGCTGCCGCAACCGCTTCCAGCGATTCGCCGTATTCCTTTATCCCGGCCTTCATAAGCTGCTTCGGAAGGAAGCCCAGCTGCGGGTCAAGTCCAACGACAATGGGCGCGTTCTTCTTCTGAATCTCTGTAATCAGTTTTGAAATCATTTTAGTCTTCTCCTGTTATTGTTTGTTGTTGATCCTGATATACGATCTTGCCGTCACAGATCGTTACAACCACCTTTCCCACCAGAGTCTTTCCGGCGTAAGGTGTGTTTTTCCCCTTCGACTGAAAATCATCAGGATCCACGGTCCATACCACATTCGGGTCAAAGATCGTAATATCCGCCAGCGCACCGGCCCGAAGAGTTCCCCTTTCATCATCCTTTCGGATCACCCTGGCGGGATTCAGGCTCATAAGTTCCACCATTCGGCTGACAGTGATCAGACCCGGTGCAACCAGTGCGGTAAATGTCAGCGCAGCGCTGGTCTCCAGCCCGACTATCCCGAAGGGGGATTTAAATCCGTTGGACTTCTCTTCTTCACTGTGGGGCGCATGATCGGTGGAGATCACATCCATGGTTCCGTCCCGGAGCCCCTCGATCAGCGCCTGGACATCCTCTTCACTTCGTAGAGGCGGATTCATTTTATAATTTCCTTCATCTCCCGGAATATCCGCATCGGTCAGCGTAAAATGATGGGGGCAGACCTCTGCGGTCACCCGATACCCCATACGCTTTGCCATGCGCATCAGCTCAACCGTTCCCCTTGTGGAACAGTGGCAGAGATGAAGCTGCACGCCCTGTTCCGCAGCCAGGAAAATGTCTCTCGCTGCGATCACATCTTCCACGGCATTGGTGATTCCCGGATAACCCAGCTCCTCCTGCTTTGCCCCGGCATTCATCACCCCGCCGCACACCAGATCCTTATCCTCACAGTGAGACATGACCACGCCGTCCACTGCAGCGATCTGACGAAGCCCTTCCCGGAAAAGCAGTGTATTCATCACACTCTTTCCATCCTCTGAAAAGGCCACGGCTCCCGCCTGCTTCATAGCCGGTATATCTACCAGCATTTCATTGTTCTCACCTATGGTAATGGCAGACAGCTGTTCCACACGGATGGAAGCACTGTTCTTTGCCTTGTCCTGCACATAGCGCAGCGTTTCCACACTGTCAACCGTAGGATTCGTATTCGGCATGGCACAGACTGTCGTCACACCTCCGGCCGCCGCAGCAGCCGCACCGGTGGAGATATCCTCCTTGTAGGTCTGTCCCGGATCTCTGAAATGGACATGGAGATCGATGAGTCCCGGCATCACATAACGTCCGGATGCATCAAGAACATTTTCATCCTCTTCCTCTTCGCCCGGAAAGTATGCACCCGGAACAACACGTACCACCCGATTGTCGCGAATGTACAGAGTTCCCACTTCCTCCAGACCCGTAGATGGATCAACGATTATACCGTTTTTAATGATCATGTCGGTTCTCCTTTCCGGCATTCTTTCGCGATCATTCCCTGTCATAAAAAAGCAGACAGAAAACCTCTTCTATTTTATCAGAAAAGCTCCCACTATTCAAGGATTAGAGCTCCCTTTCTGCCTTTATGCTTCACCATCACATCCATGCGTCCGATCACGTCATCCCGTCGGTCGGGAGACAGGGTCACCTGCCCATATTCTCCGCGGAGACGTACCTTGTTCATCGCCACCTCCCGGATATAATTCAGATTGACGTAGTCCGACCTGCTGCATTGCACAAAATACTCTGATTTCATAAGGTTCTGCAGCCGGTTCAGATTCTTGATATCCATATCGATCTTATTGTCCAATGTAACGATATAAGCCTTATGGGAATGACGTTCATATCGGACCACTTCATATTCCGGAACATAGAATACCGTCTTCCGCTTACGGAAGGCATAAAAAACCTCTCTGTCCGGTGGCTGCCATCTCCTTACCTCATGTTGAAAATATGGGATCACATCTTCAAGAAATACGGACCTGTTCAACGGTTTTTCCAGATAAGAATAGCAGTGCAGACGATTGTAGGCAAACAGCCTCTCATCGTACAGATCCGTAACCAGAACCATGGGAAGAAATCGGAATCTCGGGTCTCCCCGAAGCAAAAAAAGATTGTTAAGGCTCTGCACATCCACTCCATGAGGTGTGACCAGCTTCAGATCCGCCAGAAGAAAAACTGTCTCCATTTTGTACAGCGCGCTCAGCACTTCCATAAAAGAACGGCACAATAAAAGGCGGGTATCCGGACATGCTTCCCGAATCCTCTCCCGGTAGAAATTCACATACTTTTGATCCGTTGCAAAAATCAAACCGTCCACTCTTGACCCTCACTTCAAACGGGCAATGGTTCTCCCCGATTCCCTGATCCGTTGAAATGGTACTCAAAGCTATATAACTATTCGAAAAAGACCTGCTGTGAAGCAGGCCTTTTCATACTTATTCTCCTTCCGGTTGCGGATCAGGATCCGGTTGTGGATCCGGCTCCGGCTGTGGCTCCGGCTCCGGTTGCGGTTCCGGATCCGGTTGCGGATCAGGATCCGGTTGCGGATCCGGTGTATCCGGTGTAAATGCACCACCGGAAAAGGTTGCGGAAATGGTATGCGGTCCTGTCACCTGCGCAAAGGTATAGGAGGATACCGGTCCAACACTCACACCATCTACTACGACATCCGCAATGAAGTATCCGGCACTTGGTGAGATATATACAGTGAAATCCGACTCCGGCTCGACAGCTGCCGATGCAGATATGGAACCACCGGGTCCCGCAGAAGTCGTAATGGTATGTCCTTCAGCGACAGCAGGATGAAGCTCACACGGAGTTACAAAGATATTCTGGTCGAACTTGAAATCAGCTCCGACAATTTCCTTCTCTCCGTTTTCCATCCTCTGCACCACATACTTTTTCTTACTGGGACAGGTATTGGTCGCCAAATGATGCGACTCGTCACAGATCTCGATAGTCTCATGTCCGCCGCAGCGTTTCTCCGGAACACTGTCCGTTGCACAGAGATCCGTACTTGTCGGGCAGTCCGGTCCCGGCAGCTGATTGGTTACCGTACAGAGGCTTACCGTTGTAACGCCGTCCGGTTCTTCCCATTTCAGATCCGGATCCTGGCCTTCCATTTCGGCGATCTGATCCATGATATCACGCCACATGGTTTCATGAACCAGCACATTTCCGTTATCCACATTCGAATCACAGCCGTACCAGATGGATGCGGTATAATATGGTGTCATACCGCAGAACCAAAGGTCATAATCCTCGGATGTGGTTCCGGTCTTTCCGACATTGTAAATGCCGGTCTTCATTCTGGCCGCTGTACCGGTTCCGTTGGTCACAACCTCACGCATCGCCTGGATCAGCTGCCAGCAGGTAGTTGCCTTCATGGTCCGGTGAGTCCGCTTCGGATCATCCGGATTCGTATTATCGATCACAATATTGCCGTCATGATCATAAACCTTTGAGTAGAATACCGGCTTGCGGTAAATGCCCAAATTTGCAATGGAAGCATATGCTGCCGTATTCTCAAGGTTGGTAACTCCGTTGGTG
>CADBRW010000160.1 GCA_902797155.1 uncultured Lachnospiraceae bacterium | reverse complement strand
CGTCCGGGTTTCAGGAAGCTTACAAGGAGATGTATAACAGCAGCGACAAAACAGCCTTTATTCAGTGGATGGGAATGTAAGCTTAAGAATAGTTACGCATTAAGGATGATACTGCTCACCGATGGGGGTATCCTTTGCATCATAGAAGCCAAGTCTTCTTGCAAAGTTCTGAGCTGCCTCCGTGTCCTTGGAGTGCCCGCCGGATCTCTGTGCATTGGAAGCACTGGCACCCAAATGGATCTCGTTGGCTGTGTCGATATATACGTCTAACTGATAGGTATTCCAGGTGGTTCTGGCCTTAACGGTGATGCTGTTACTGAATACGTATTCATCAATACCGCTTCTGCGGATGTAGTCTCCGTCAGGACCGTCCGGGAACCATCTGTCCGGGCTTTCTTCATTTTCGGCAAGATTGGCTGCCATTGCGGGGCTGACATGCACAAGACCGGCATTGATCAGTGCAAGCGCCGTACTCTGGTCGGAGCAACGGATCTCGTCTTTATCTACATAGACCCATCCACGCTTATACATCTCCGATTCGCCGGTTACGGGATCGGTATAAACCATATCCCGGCCCTGGAAATCGCTGGGGAAGGGATACTGGTTAAGGGCATCCCTGATCAGGGCGCCGTTATGAACATCGACAGCGATCCTGGATTTCTCAATATATCTGATAAGAGCCAGGCCTACAACGGCGGCAAGGATCGCAATAATGGCAATAACGATTATCAGTTCAACCAGAGTAAAACCTTTCGCGATTTGTCTTTTCTTACCCTCGATCATGGTACTTCTCCCTCCATAGGTGGTGCGTGTACGGTTAAAAATCACAAAATAAACACAGTTTGTTTTCAGTTTGTTTACTTTACATAAAATTTATTGCATTTTGTTCATAAATTGTTCGCTTATCACAGAATAAACACATCTCGTTTTCAATTTGTTCATAATTCGTTCATATTATATATCCGACTTTTTCATTTTTCAAGGAATATTTTTAATTTTTTAAATTAAAAACCGTACAATTTTTATTGTGCAATATGTATACCGCTCTTTATTCGGTAAGGGCGGGTTATTTCCGAAGGAATTCTATTATGATTGGTGAATTCAGACATTCCGTGTTATAATTTCCGTATCGGAATTGATGATAAAGGGGGAGGATCCGGAAATGAAACGGAAAGGAAAAAAAGGATTCGTCAGAGCCGTTGCGGGATGTCTGGCGCTTTTTATGACATTTGGAAGCGGAGCGGCTCCGGCCCAGGCATCTGAAGCTGCGAAGAAAACGGTTGTAAAGATCACTTCGACCACCTTCCCGGATGCAAACTTCAGGGCTTATGTGAAGGATGCATTTGATAAGGATAAAAACGGATCCCTGGATACCGAGGAGGTCCTGTATGCAAGAAATATCTGGTGCCAGGGAATGAAGATCAAATCCCTGAAGGGAATCGAGTATCTTACCGAGCTGCGCGGGCTGTACTGTATGGATAATCAGCTGACCAGCCTGGATCTCAGTAAAAACCAGCAGATCACAGGTGTCTGGTGCTCGGGAAATCTCTTTACATCCCTGGATTTTTCGGCAAACCCCACGCTGGAGTGGGTGTATTGCTTTGACTGCAAACTGACTTCTCTGAATGTGACCAAGAATCCGAAAATGTCCTATGTAGAATGCAATTCCAATCCGCTGAAGAGTCTGGATGTATCCAAGAATCCGGAATTGGAGCATCTGACCTGCGGGGACTGCGGACTGACAAGTCTTGATCTCAGGAATAATCCGAAGCTACAGCATCTGGATGCATTTAAGAATAAGTTAAAGAAGCTGGATGTTACCTGCTGTCCCCTGATGAAACGGTTGGACATCTGGGATAATCCCGGACTTGGAAGTATCAATGTCAGTAAATGTCCGGGCCTTCAGTATTACAACTGTGCCAATAACGGTGCCAAAAGTGTGAATGTGAGCAGTAATCCCGAGCTTGTAAAGCTGATCTGCAGTTACAATCATGAGAGCTTAACGAGTCTGGATGTTTCGAAGAATCCGAAGCTGGTATATCTGGACTGCTCCTGTAATGAGATCAGCAAGCTGGATCTCTCAAAGAACACCGAGCTTTATTATCTGATGGCATTCACCAATCCCTTTACAAAGCTGAATATCGGGAACTGCCGCCGCCTGGTGAAGGTATATAAGGACGGGGTCAGAAAGGATGAATCCGCTGTCTGCAAGGGCCAGTCCTGGACTCTGGATTACGGCGGAGATTCTTCTACAGGTGATGATAACAAGTATGTACTGGTTCTTGATTATAAAGTTACCGTGAGTACGAAGCAGGTGGGCGCAGGCTATGTCCCGCCGGCGAAGAAGGCTGTAGGAGATACGAAGAATCTGATCACCAGAGAAGCGGCGGTGTATACGCTGTATAATCTGGCCGGACAGCCGAAGGTCAGCGGGAAGTCCCGGTTCAAGGATGTTAAGGCCGGTTCCTGGTATGCAAATGCGGTGCTTTGGGGTGAGCAGAACAATGCGATCTGTGTGGGTTCGCCGGATATCTCGGACGATACCTTCGGTGTGGGCGAATGGATCACACGGGAGGATCTGACCCTCATGCTGATGCGCTATGCAGAATATAAGAAATATAAGAGAGATATCGATTTCGGCAGGAGCGATGAATATAAGGATTATTACGATATCGACTATTATGCCTGGGAGGCGGTCTGCTGGGCATGTACCTGGAATATCATGGCAGTGAAAGGGAAGGCGGATGCGCCGAAAAGTGAGCAGTCCATCGACCCGCAGGGAATAGCCACCCGTCAGGACCTGGAGACCATGCTCAGCAGGATGTATGAGGTGAACGGGCTGACCGGAAAACCGAAGATGGTAACCGGCTGGAAGCAGGTAAACGGCACCTGGTACTATATCACGCAGGCCGGTGGGAAGACCGGCTGGTTCCTGCAGAAGGGAAAATGGTACTTCTTTGATAAGACAGGGGCAATGAAGACCGGCTGGCTGAAGCAGAAAGGAAAATGGTACTATCTGGACAAAAACGGGGTAATGAAGACCGGCTGGCTGAAGGTGGACGGAAAGTGGTACTACTTCAATACTTCCGGAAGCATGGCTTCCAATGAGTTTGTGAAGGGCTGGTGGGTTGAAAAAAGCGGCGTCCAGCGGGATCCGGTGCGTTATAAGTGGTACAGGAGCAAACGTGGCTGGTGGTACGGAGTAAACGGCGGCTGGTATGCGAAGGGCAAGTCCTATGTGATCGACGGAACGAAGTATACATTTGATAAGAAGGGATACTGTCTGAATCCGTGATCTTCCGGACAGGGGTTCCGTATATGACAGGTATCCTCCGCATTGCGGCAGGCTGCAAATGAGAGTATAATGGTGTTACATTTTTCTGAATCAGGATCAGTAACGATGAAGGGTTAGGGTAAGGTATGGAATCAGGAAAGAAGATCACGGTCGGATTACAGATCGGTGATGTCCTCAGAGAACGATATCGCGTGGATGCGGTTGTGGGAATGGGAGGCTTTGGTATCACGTACAGGGCCTGGGATCTCATGTTTGAGTGCCAGGTGGCGGTGAAGGAGTATTTCCCCACCGGAGTGGTAACGCGTACGGAGAAGAAGACCGTTTCGGTGCTTTCCGAGGATCTGCAACGGGATATGGAGCATGGGATCAAGAGATTCCTGCAGGAGGCGCGGGATGTCGCACGGTTTGCGAATAATCCGGGCGTTGTATCCGTTAAGGATTTCTTCCGTGAAAACGGGACGGCCTATATGGTCATGGAGTTCCTGGACGGCTGTACACTGAAGGAGTATCTGGCCGGAAACGGAGGGCAGATCGATGATGCCATGTCGATCCAGGTCATCTTCTCGCTGATGAAGGTGCTGGAGGAGGTGCATGCGGCCGGCGTTGTACACAGAGATATCTCGCCGGATAATGTCTATATCTGCAATGACCGGACCATCAAGCTCATCGATTTCGGTGCGGCCAAGATCGTAAGCGGAGATGTGAATTCCGCATCGGTTGTCCTGAAACAGGGCTATGCGCCGGTGGAGCAGTATTCGAAGAAGGGAAACATCGGCCCCTGGACGGATGTGTATGCGTTCGGAGCTCTGATGTATTATATGATGACCGGAAAGCGTCCGGAGGAATCCGTTGAGCGTGTGATCGAGGATGATCTGGTTCCGCCGATCACATTGAATCCGAAGGTTTCCGAGAATATGAGCCGTGTGATCATGAAGGCGCTGTCTGTCAGGCCGGAGGATCGGTACCAGAATATGGGTGAGATGCGGACGGACTTCCTTCAGGGAGAGGGAGATGCTTCTCTTCTGAAGGCGGCTGAAGCTGCGGGCGTGATACCGGATGCGCCGGCGCAGCAGACGCAGCCGCAGATGACACAGACACAGGCAACGCAGCCGCAAATGACGCAGACACAGGCGACGCAGCCGCAAATGACGCAGACACAGGCAACGCAGCCGCAGCAGACGCAGCCGCAGACAACACAGGCGCAGCAGACGCAGCCGCAGATGACACAGGCAGCGCAGCCGCAGCAGACAACGATACATCCGCAGCCGCAGCAAATGTCGCAGCCGGTGCAGCCGCAGCAAACGATACATCCGCAGCCTCAGCAGATGTCGCAGCCGGTACAGCCGCAGCAGACAACGATACATCCGCAGCCGCAGCAAATGGCGCAGCCGGTACAGCCACAACAGACAACGATACATCCGCAGCCGCAGCAAATGGCACAGCAGCCACAGCGGCAGACTACCATACGACCGCAGCCTCAGCAGATGACGCAAAGACCGGTGCAGCCGCAGGCGGCACAACGCCCGGCGCCTCAGCAGGTGACACAGCGGCCCCCGCAGCGGCCGGTACAGCAGAGGCCGCAGCCCGCACCCGCCGCTCCGGCAGGAGGTGGTGGCGGAAGCAACAAGAAGCTGATACTCATCGCTGCCATCATCGCAGTTGTCTTTGTAGTCGGCGTACTCTTGGTATCTCTTGCCATCAAGTCCAAGAAATCTTCTGATTCCGGCACCTCTGCAAAGAGCGGAGGAGAGGTCTCGACTTCAAGATCGGCGACGGAGAAGAAGACAACAGAGAAGAAAACTACGGAGAAGAAGACGGAACAAAAGACGACAGAGAAGAAAACAACAGAGAAGAAGACAGAACAGAAGACCGAGACTGCAAGCGGTCTCACCGTCACCAGTCTGGACGGCCTGGAAACCCAGACCATCACGAAGAAGGACAAGATCTACGTCTATTCCTGGGACAGTGATCTGGAGACAAAATTAAATATCGTTCTGAAAGCGCATCCTGAACTGAAGGACTATGTGATCTACAAGAATCTTGGCGTGGGATCTGCTGATGCCCTGGGGCTTATAGACAGTGCCCTTAACTCGGGAAAGGAATATCCGTCCATCTTTGCGGGTGAGGTCAGCTATGCAAAATACTGGGTAAAGGATGAAACGAGGACCATGGATCTCAGCACCATCGGTCTGACGGTGGATAAGTACGGGAATTCCTATCAGTTTGCGCAGCAGTTCGGAACCTATAACAACAAGCTGAAGGCGGTTACCTGGCAAACCTGTCCGGGTTCCGTGTTCTATAACCGAAAAATCGCAAAGGAGGTTTTCGGAACGGACGATCCGGAGCAGATCCAGGCACTTCTTCAGGACTGGGATTCCTTCTTCGCAGCAGCTGAAAAGCTGAAGAAGAAGGGGTATAAGATCGTATCCGGTCCGGATGATGTGATGCATGCGATCCTGAATTCTCATGATGAACCCTGGGTGGATACTACTTCCAGCGGTTCGGGAACCTTCCTTGCAGACTACTCCATGGAACAGTATGCAGAGATCGCAAAGAAGCTTTCCGATGGAGGATATACTGCAGGAACAACCATGTGGGATGCCGATTGGTCGGCAAACATGCAGGATGGTCATGATGTATTCTGCTATTTTGCATGCCCATGGATGATCTCAGTATTTCAGTCTAACGGTGCCACGGACGGTTCCTGGGGAGCGGTGGTCGGTCCGACCTCCTACTATTGGGGAGGGACCTACCTCTGTGTGGGGAAGGAAACACCCAACCCGGAGCTCTGTGAATTCCTTCTGTACGAGCTGACCTGCGACACGGATATCGCTATATACATCACGAATATCACGGGAGATTCGGTAAATAACATAGAAGCCAACCAGAGACTGATCGCCGGAGAGCTTTCGGCGGACAATGCGGGAGTTGCCTTCCTTGGAGGACAGAATCCGTATGATACCTGGGATACGGCAGCCTTTGGCATCAACCAGCAGTCGATAACGGAGTATGATTACTTCTACGAGGTTTACGCTCAGAATGCTGTATATTCCTATATATCAGGTGATCTGAAATCGGTTGACGAAGTGATCGCATACATCAGGCAGAGATCGAAGGAAGAACTGGGGATTCCCTAAAAATGGCAAAGAAGATATGTGTATACTGCGATAATTACATAGACGAAGACTCGTTGCTCTGCCCCATTTGCGGGGCCAGCCAGAGCGTGGAACTTCCGGAGTATGGCGGACCGAAATACGGTGCCAAACGTGCTCCGGAATACCGGGGTCAGGTGCTTACTGCCGATCCGAATGTGCCGTCGCCTGCCCGCGGGACCCTGCAGCCGCAGTACGGTACTCCGACCTATCTGAAGGACCTGGAGCAGCAGGAAAAAGACCGAATGGCGGGGGAGGAACGAAAAGCCGGAAGAAGAAGGCGTGTCCTGATCACGCTGATCATCTGTGCGGCAGTCCTTCTTCTTTGCTGTTTCTATTTTCTGGCCATTGTGCTATACAGGAATTCTTTCCTGGCCGGTGGGGAGAAGCTTCGCGAGGCCATCCCAACCTATGGCTATACGATCAATCAGCAGGATTATCATGAAATGAAGATCATGGAAATGACCTGCCGGGACGCAGACGGGATCTTCTCTTTTGAGGCGGCCTACGATGTGACTTTGGAGGATGACAGGATGCAGCACCGGCTGACGCTGGATCTGAAGGGGCACTTCACATTTCCCTTTGGATGGGAGGTGACGGAGGCAGTCTGGTCCGAACGGACGCAGGGGGAGATCATCGTTAAGCCGGAGGGGATGGGCAACAAGGTATCCGATATGGTGAAGGACTCGGTTCCCACGAAGCAGATCGAGAACTTCTCCATGTGGACGGATCAGGACCGGCCAAACATTTTCTATGGAAGCGCGGTCATCGGGAATACCGAGGGCACGAATTATACCATTATGGGGGCCTACGGCTTTAACGGTGTGATCACCACGGCTTCGGATTACGGAGGAGGGAACTATGACTATTCCCTGACGATCCGGCGGGATTCCTCCAGGACCATGGGGGAGAATTATACCCTGTCCCGGTCTGTGCTGGATACGGTCTTTGTTCAGAAGCTGGAGGACGGCGAGCTTCGTCTTCAGCTCACCGGGGTCAGCAGCGAGGGAGTCACCTATGAGGCTTATCGAAGCTATAACAACGGACAGCCTCCGGTGGAGCAGAAGGGTGTGGCTGAATTGCAATGGGATTCGGAAGGGAGTGCGGTTACAGAATATCCCTATGTATCCGATTGTATATTTCTGACAATTGAACTGAAGAATCCGCAGGCAACGGTGGAGGTTGACATCTGGCTCGATTCACTGGATGTATATTATAACGACGAGGATATGGAACAGCATTGGGACGAGCCTCTGAAACCTGAGCGGCCGGAGGAACCGGCAGTCGGAGCATCGGAGGATCCGGAGGGAACGGACGGATCGGAGGGCCCGGAGGAGCAGGACGGAGAGGAACCGGCAGATCCGGGTGAATTGGATGATCTGGAAACGGTGGAGGGGTGATTTGCCCCTCCATAGGTTTTCCTTGTCACGGACAAGTGAATTGTAGTAGAATAATAATGTTAATCTGTTCTATGAACCTGTGCCCTGAGGGCGCAGAGAGCAGGACATGAAGTGATAATGACCGATACGGAAGTGTATGGACGAGAAGCAGATCCAACAACTGAATAGAAGCGGTCTTTCCACCGCTGAGGTGGAACGGCTGACAAAGGAAGGGAAGAGCAACGCACTGCCGAATCAAAGTCAGCAGACCGTGGGCTCCATCATTTTCTCGAATGTTGTAACCTACTTCAACATGATCTTCTTTGGGCTGGCGATCCTGGTCATCGTTGTAGGATCGTATCGCAGCCTGGTTTTCATGCCTGTCGTTATCGCAAATATGATTATCGGTATCGTTCAGCAGCTGCGGTCCAAGAAGGTTCTGGACAGCCTGACGCTGCTGGATACCACGCAGTACACGGTAGTGCGGGACGGACATGCGGTGAAGGTGGACAGCGACAAGCTGGTGCTGGGAGACCTGATCCTGCTTTCTGCAGGCCAGCAGATCCCGGCAGACGCATGTGTAGTGGATGGGAAGATCTCCGCAAATGAGGCGCTGCTCACCGGCGAATCCGATGAGATCGAGAAGGAACCGGGAAGCGAGCTGATGTCCGGAAGCTTCGTGGTTTCGGGAAACTGTGCGGCGGAGCTGACAAGGGTGGGAGCGGATTCCTACGCGGCAAAGCTTACGGCAAAGGCAAAGGAAGTAAAGCAAAAGAAATCCGAACTGATCCGTGATATCGAGACCATCATTCTGGTGGCGGGTATTGTGATCATCCCCATAGGAGGCGGTCTGGTCTATGAGGCCATTGCAGTGAATCATCACGGTGTACAGACTGCCGTGGTCGGCATGGTCGGTGCGGTGATCGGTATGATCCCCGAGGGCCTGTACCTCCTGCTCACCATCGCGTTGACGCTCAGTGCGGCGCGACTTGCAAAGAATAAGGTACTCCTCCATGACATGAAGAGTATCGAGACTCTGGCCAGGGTGGATGTACTCTGTGTAGATAAAACAGGTACCATTACCAATGATGTGATGTCCGTGATGGCGGTGATCGCACCGGAGGGAAGAAGTAAGGAGCAGCTGGCGGAAGCCGAGACCATACTATCTAAGTATATTCATACGGTTCCGGATGCGAATATCACCATGGTCGCACTTCGGAAGCATTATACGGAGGAGCAGAATCTGCCTGCTACGGCGGTGATGCCCTTCAGTTCAAAGACCAAGTATTCCGAGGTTCAGGTGGAAGGAGCTTTGTACCGCTTCGGTGCACCGGAGTTTCTGCTTGCACCTGAGCAGCTGGAACAGAACCGGAGTCGGATCGAGGAGTATACCGGAAAGGGACAGCGTGTGCTGGCCCTGGTCAGTGGAGATGAGAAGGGGGAGCGTACTGCTCCGATCCTGTTCATCAGTCTGGCAAATGAGATCCGCGAAACCGCACCTGCCACATTCTCCTATTTTAAGGAACAGGGCGTAAAGGTGAAGGTGATCTCCGGCGATAACCCGCTGACGGTATCCCGTGTGGCGCTGGAGGCGAAGATCGACGGCGCGGAGAATTATGTGGATGCGGCAACGCTTAAGACGGATCGTGATTACAGAGAAGCGGTAAAGAACTATACAGTCTTCGGACGGGTAAAGCCGGAGCAGAAGAAGCGTCTGGTCGAGGCAATCAAGTTCAACGGCGAGAAGGTAGCCATGACCGGTGACGGTGTAAATGATATCCTGGCCATGAAGGAAGCGGACTGCTCCATCGCCATGGGCGGAGGAAGCGACGCGGCCCGCCAGGCAGCGCAGGT
>CADBRW010000159.1 GCA_902797155.1 uncultured Lachnospiraceae bacterium | reverse complement strand
TATCTGCCGAAGGTGCGCAGGACTACATTTTTCGGGATCCGCACACCCCACACCCTGTCAAATGAAGAGGTCTGGGATAAGACCCACCGTTTTGCCGGAGTGCTGTATGTCATCTCAGGTATCATCTGCATGATCTTAACTGTGACGGGCATGCATGCAGCGCTTCTGTTGGTTCTGCTGTTCGTAACCATCGGGATCCCCTTCATTTACTCGGAGATCCTGTACCGCAGGGTCAAAACGAGAGACAGAGACGTCAGGATAAATGAGGATCGATCCATGGAGTGACCGGGCAAGGACCGGAAAGAAGCCCCTGACGAGATTCATCCGTATCGATACATGAAAGGACACATAGTATGTTGATCATCGATCATTTGGATAAACACTATAAGGGCACGGACAAGGGTGTCACGGACATCTCCATCCATGTGGAACCCGGGGATATCTATGCTTTCATCGGGCATAACGGCGCAGGTAAGACCACGCTGCTGAAGGCCATCACGGGCATCCATGAATATGACAGGGGAAATGTGACGATCGACGGCATCAACCTGCAGGAGGACCCGCAGGAGGTGAAACGGCGCATCGCCTATATCCCGGACAATCCGGACATTTACGAATTCCTGACGGGGATCCAGTATCTGCAGATGATCGCGGATGTGTTCCATGTGTCAGCTGCGGACCGGGAAAGCCGGATTGCAGAGTATGCGGAACGGTTCGAGATCACGGGAGCGTTGGGAGATCTGATCTCCTCCTATTCCCACGGCATGAAGCAGAAGCTGGTACTCATTTCCGCGCTGCTTCATACTCCGAAGCTGCTGATCATGGATGAACCCTTTGTGGGTCTGGATCCGAAGGCAGCCTTCGTGCTGAAGGAGCTGATGAGGGAAATGACGGAGGGAGGCGGAGCCATTTTCTTCTCCACCCATGTGCTGGAGGTAGCAGAGAAGCTCTGTAATAAGGTGGCCATCATCCGTGACGGGCATCTTATCGCCAACGGACGGATGGAAGATGTGGTGAAGGAAGGCGCAAGTCTGGAAGAGCTGTTTATGGAGACGGTGGTATGAAAGAATTTCGCGTACTTGCACGGCTTGAGCTGATCAATCTGTTCGGGCTGAATACTTACCGATATACAAAGGATCCAAAAGAAAAGAAAAAGAAGTTGGCGCTGCTCATAGCCCTTGGTTTTGTGGGAGTGGTCCTTATGGGCTACGCAGGAGGGACGGCGTATGCTCTGGCAGACTTCGGTCTGGCGGACAAGATCCCTATGGTATATGCTCTCCTGGCATTTTTGCTGCAACTGGGACTGGGGGCCATGAAGGCAAAATCCCTGATCTATCGGGAGACGGATCTGGATCTGCTGACCGCTCTTCCTTTCCGTGGTACCCACGTGGCGGCGGCGCGTATAGTCCGCCTGTATGTGGACGGGCTGATCCTTACGACCCTGGTCATGCTTCCGGGCATGATCATCTGCGGGATCCATACCGGCGCAGGGGCACTCTTTTATGTGGGGATCCTGCCGGCGCTTCTGATCCTGCCCATCCTTCCCGTGGCGATCTCTGCCTGGGTGGGTATTCTTTTTGCGGCTATTATTTCCCGGTTCCGTCATAAGGTTCTGGCGGAGGTTCTGCTGGTGGTGATCATGATGGTGGGCATGCTGGCGGTGTCCGCAGCATTTTCAACCAATACCATGACGGCCGGTGGTGACAATGGGGTATCGAGTTCGGGAAGCGCATCAACTGTAGAAAAATCCACAGAACGATCCGTAGAATCATCAGCGGAAAAGACAACAGCAGCGCTGACAAAGGAAGAGAAGGAAGCAGAGAAGCAGGCCGAAAATGAGCGCATGAAGGCGAAGCTTTCTGCAGCGGCAAAGAATGCAATACAGGGTTTGGAGTCCGCATTTCCGCCGGCAAGGATCCTGGGGGAAGGACTGCAAAAGCCGGATTTTCCGATCCTTCTGGTTTATCTTGCGATTTCGCTGCTGGTTTTCGCGATCACGGTTTTCATCCTCGGAAGAAACTTCTTCGCCATTTCGGCACGGCTTCGTACGGTCACCCGCCATAGAGAGTATCAGATGGAGGCCCTGAAAGAGCAGTCTGTTATGAAGGCTCTTGTGAAGAAGGAGGCGGCGCGTTATTTCTCCTCTGGGATCTATGTGTCAAATACCATTGTGGGGCCGGTCCTGGCGATAGGATTTTCTGTGGCACTGGCATTTATGGACCTTTCAAAGCAGATTGAGGGCTGGCCGATGATTCATCTGGAGGCTGCACTTCCCTATCTGTTGGGAGGATTCTTCAGTATGATGAGCATTTCCTCCTGCTCTATCTCCATGGAAGGGAAGAACTGGTGGATCCCCCGGTCGCTGCCTCTTTCAACAAGAGAGATCCTGGGAGCGAAGGCACTGTTCAATCTGATCTTTCTTGCGCCTGTCTACGGACTGATGGAGGTGATCCTGATGTTCACCGTGAGGGCGAATCTGGTGGACCGGCTTTGGCTGCTGCTCATTCCGCTGGCCGGAATTCCCTTCTCGGTGCTCCTCGGTCTGTTTCTCAACCTGAAATTCCCGAAGCTCCACTGGGAAAATGCGACAGAGGTGGTGAAGCAGAGTGCTGCTTCGGGCCTCAGTCTGCTGGGCGGGTTTGCGCTTCTAATACCCGGTATGGGAGCCATGGTGCTTCCGGACGGATACCGGCATCTGATGAATCCGGTGATGATCCTGGTGATCGCAGGTATTAGCTGGCTGCTTTATCGCAAGGTTATGAGCTATCCGCTGAAGAAGCTGGAATCCTGACGATTTGAGCGGGCGCTGCAGTCCGTATACATCCAATATAAAAGGAGCTTCCGCATTTTCATGCGGGGCTCTTTTTTATCGTGTGAATTTTGTGCGTTATTCGGCGTGTATCGTATCACATTTGGTTTGATAGAAGCCGTGTGGGGTGATAGGATAAAGACAGTTCTAACACTCGTGCTTCGACTCAGAAGCGGTTCAACAAAAGAATTTCATCAGAGGATTCCAAAATGAATGTCATTGAAGCGAACAAACTAACGAAATACTACGGAAAGAGCAAGGGTATCGAGGATCTGGACCTGGCTGTGGAGCAGGGTGATTTCTTCGGATTTATCGGCCCCAACGGAGCAGGAAAATCCACCTGCATCCGTACCCTGCTGGGGCTCATTCGTCCCACCGGAGGCAGTGCCACGGTGCTGGGACATGATATCGTGACCGGACATGATGAGATCCTGAAGAGGGTGGGATATCTCCCCTCGGAGATCAACTTCTACAGTGGTATGAAGGTGAAGGATGCCATCCGGTATTCCGCGGATCTTCGCAGGAAGGACTGCGGCGCTGCGGCAGCGGAGCTGGTGGAACGCCTGGATCTGGATACGGAGAAGAAGGTGGACGATCTGTCCCTGGGAAATCGGAAGAAGGCCGGCATCGTCTGTGCCCTCCAGCATCAGCCGGAGCTGCTGATCATGGACGAACCCACGTCGGGCCTGGATCCCCTGATGCAGCGGGAGTTCTTCCAGATCCTTACGGAGCAGCATGAGAAGGGCGCAACCATCTTCCTGTCCTCCCACATTTTATCCGAGGTGCAGGCACATTGCCGCACGGCAGCATTTATCAAGGACGGAAGGATCATCATTTCCGATCGTGTTGAGAAGATGGAAGCGACCGGGGCAAAGAAGGTTACGGTCCGCGGCAAGATCAGCGAGGAGCTGGCAGCGGAGCTACGTCGCCTGGAAAGCAGTGAACGGGAGCAGGGAAATACAAGCGCGAAGGCGCCCGGAAGCTATACAAAACAATCGGAGCATGTGGTGACGGATCTTGTGCTGGACGGAAAATATGCAAGCTTCCTGTACAGTGGAAATATCTCGCACCTGCTGAAGCTGCTGGTGGAAGAGAAGCTCTGGGATGTCAGCATCACCGAGCCCACCATGGAAGAGATCTTCATGAATTATTATGAGTAATGCTTTGCCATAATATAGAAAATGTGACTATTTGACGGCAGTGGGATGAGCGAGGACAGTAATTATGGTGATTTTAAAAAGAGAGATTTTATCACAAAAACTAACGATCCTGATCTGGGGACTGGCCATCGGCATAATGGTGGGAGCCTGCGTTCTGATCTATCCGGAGATGCAGTCCCAGATGGATAATATCGGAGAAATGATGTCCTCCCTGGGAGGCTTTACCAAGGCTTTCGGCATGGACAAGCTGAACTTCGGAACCCTCACCGGATTCTATGCCATCGAGTGCGGAAATATGCTGGGCATCGGCGGAGCCTTCTTCGCGGCCATTATGGCAGTGACGGCGTTGATGAAGGAAGAGCGGGACCGCACAGCGGAATTCCTGCTGACACATCCGGTTTCCAGAGTTCGTGTGATCACCGAAAAGCTGATCAGCGTCTTTGTAAATATCATTCTTATGAACCTGATCGTGCTTGCCTGTGCGGTGCTCCCCCTTCTTGTGATCGAGGGTGAGGTGGAATGGGGCGTCATCCTTCTGTTCCATTTCGCATTCCTGCTTCTGCAGTTTGAGGTCGCCGGAATCTGCTTTGGGATCTCCGCCTTTATCGGCAGATTCGGAGCAGGCATCGGCATCGGTGTTGCGGCTGTGTTCTACTTCATGAATCTGATCAGCAACATTTCCTCAAGCGCAAAGGTCCTGAAATACATTACACCTTACGGTTATACGGATGGCGCAACCATCGCCAACAGTCATCATCTGGAAGGCAAATATATGCTGCCGGGCATGTGCTTCATGGTGATCGGCATCGTGCTGGCTTACGTGAAATACACCCGCAAGGATATTCGGGCGTAAAAAACGGATCACAGCGAATAGCCCAAACGGATATTAAATGAATTTCTTCACATAAACGGGGACGGTTTCGATGAAAATATCGGGACCGTCTTTCCTCGTTCTGTGTTATAATGATTACGTGCCGTCTGGGTAAAACAAGGCATATCTTTAATATGACAGAAAAGAGGACGAAGAAATGCAGCTGGAGACAGAACGTCTGATCCTGCGCCGATGGACAGAGGACGACGCAGAAGATCTTTTTCAATATGCACAGGATCCGGATATAGGACCCATCGCCGGATGGCCGCCTCATAAAAATGTAGAGGAAAGTCTGGAAGTGATCCGAAATGTGCTCAGCGGAGAAGAATGCTACGCCATCTGCCTGAAGACAGACGGAAAGGCTATCGGGGCCATCGAGCTGCGTCTCGCCGGAAATGCGGATCTTACCGACCAGGAAGATGAATGCGAACTGGGTTACTGGATCGGAAAGCCCTTCTGGGGACATGGTTACATGCCGGAAGCAGCCAGGGAGATGCTTCGCCATGCCTTCGAGGATTGCGGCATGAAGAAGGTCTGGGCCGGATATTATGAAGGCAATTCAAAATCAAAGCGCGTCCAGGAGAAGCTGGGCTTTAAATACCAGTGGACCTCGGAAGGCGTAGAGGTTCCCCTGATGCACGAGGAACGGACTGGGCACGTGAACCTGATGACAAGGGAGGGCTGGTTGGCAGATCACAGACAGAAACGCCGGTTTCACATGATCTTCGGAAAGAGACTATGCATATATGAAGAATAACGATAAGACAAATGTAATGCGGCTCCTGGATGCCGCGGGGGTAGAGTATCAGAGCCATACCTATGAGGCTGACCCGACCCTTTCGGGAGAACAGATCGCACAGATTCTGGGAGAAGAGGTGGAGAAGGTCTTTAAGACGCTGGTAACCCAGGCAAAATCGGGACAGTACTATGTATTTGTGATTCCGGTAGCAACGGAGCTGGACTTGAAGAAAGCAGCGAAGGCCTGCGGAGAGAAGGCCATCAGCATGATCAAACAGAAAGAGCTGCTTCCACTTACGGGCTACGTCCACGGCGGATGCTCGCCC
>CADBRW010000158.1 GCA_902797155.1 uncultured Lachnospiraceae bacterium | reverse complement strand
CATCAAGGCGTCTGCGCAGAGCGCATCCGACGCACCTGCGGTGCTCACTCTTGATGCGTCGTGTATGGTTCCTGCTTCGCAGGACATACATATGAAAAAATGCCACCATTTATGCAAGCATATGGTGGCTTTTTTTCATATATGGCTGCGAATAGGAACATTATGGTCAACTATTAACAATTTGTAAACAAAATTTGAACAAAAGTATTGACAAACAGTTTTATATGAGTATAATAAGCTTATAAGGTTCAGAGAAAACCGGTTCTGCAGTCCGAAATGC
Source organism: uncultured Lachnospiraceae bacterium (assembly GCA_902797155.1). Lineage (GTDB taxonomy): Bacteria > Bacillota > Clostridia > Lachnospirales > Lachnospiraceae > Eubacterium_Q. Next base: position 6,864 of record CADBRW010000158.1, on the reverse strand, counting down.
AAAGCCACAGAGGTTTTCCGAGGGCTAACAGCTTTGAGAGAGTTGTGAAAATAAGCTTGCCAAAGGTAAGCATAAAAAAAGGGTGGTATCTTGAAAAAGGATGGTCCGCTCTTTTTTTTGCGCGTATCCCCGAGGCGAGCACATGCGAAGCATGTGTAGAACACAGAAGGGGAGGGCATTCGTGCTTGCACGAAAAAGCCCTCCCCTTCTGTGTTCGCACAGGTGCCTAAGGCACATGTATTCGCCGAGGGGCGCGACATCGACGCACCGAAGGTGCGGAGAGCATGGATTCGACGGATGCTTTTATCCGTCGAATCCTCCCTTGCTTTACACCGTTGATTCGGTTATAATTCAGGGTGGGTATGCGCATATGCATCACCCCTTTGGAAAGGAACAGGGTATGGCTTATGTAGCGTTGTACCGGAAGTTCCGGCCGGACACTTTTGAAGAGGTGAAGGGGCAGGAACCGATCGTTACAACTTTAAAGAATCAAATAAAACATGACCGGATCGGACATGCCTATCTCTTCTGCGGAACGCGTGGAACAGGTAAGACCTCTGTGGCCAAGCTTCTGGCGAAGGCGGTCAATTGTGAACGCCCGGTAGACGGAAGTCCCTGCGGGACCTGTGAAAGCTGTAAGCGGATCGCATCCGGAGCGGCCATGAATGTGCTGGAGATCGACGCGGCTTCGAATAACGGTGTCGATAATATCCGGCAGATCAATGAAGGCGTTCAGTACGCCCCCACAGACGGGAAATATATGGTTTACATCATTGACGAGGTACACATGCTCTCCACGGGTGCCTTCAACGCCATGCTGAAAACCCTGGAGGAGCCGCCGTCCTACGTCATTTTCATTCTGGCCACCACGGAATCCCACAAGGTTCCGGTGACGATACGGTCCAGGTGTCAGAGATATGATTTCCGGAGGATCGAGTATACAACCATCGCTGACCGGATGGAGGACCTTCTGAAGCGGGAAAATGTGGCAGCGGACAGAGAAGCGCTGGACTATATCGCCAGATCTGCGGATGGTTCCATGCGTGATGCACTCTCCATTCTGGATGAATGTGTGTCCTACAACCTTGGGGAGGAGCTGACTCTGGACAGGGTGCTCTCCACCATCGGTGCTGCGGATACAGAGGTCTTTGAGAAGCTTACGGAGAAGATCGCAGAGGATGACCCGGTAGCGGTAATGCAGCTGATCCATGATGTGATCTGGAAGGGAATGGACCTCACGCGCTTCGTGGATGACTATGTCTGGTTCCTTCGAAATATGCTGTTCCTGGCGCTTTCACCGGGACTGGGAAGCAAGCTGGACATGACCTCGGAGCAGGTTGCACTGCTGACGGAGCTGGGGAAGAGCTTCAGCCACGATACATTGCAGCGGCAGCTGCATGTAATGCAGGATCTGTCTCAGGAGATCCGGGGATCCTCCACAAAAAGGGTGACCCTGGAAATGGGAATGATACGTCTGATGCGTCCGGAAACGGATGTGGATATAGAAGGGCTGCTGGCCCGGCTGGACCGTCTGGAGCAGAGGGCGGAGAAGGCTGAGGCGGAGGTGATCCGTCTTCAGGAGCAGACACGGGAACTGGCCGAGAGGCCGGTGGGTGCGGTATCTGCTGTGGATTCGATGGCTGTCTCGGAGAAATCTGAGGAGAGTTCCGAAGAAGGTTCGGATGCGGAGGTTTCCTCGGAAGAACGTGAGGAGCTGGTGCAGGAGGCCTTTTCTCCGGCAACGGCAGAGGATGTCCGACATTTGATGGAGATCTGGGGAGCTAAGATCGTTCCCAGGATGACGACCCTTATGCAGAAGTATATGCAGAAGATCAGTGTCGTTCCCAGAGAGGAAGAGACGGATGGCGGCATCGGGATCAATCTTGTGATCACCGGAACGGAGGTCGGCGGACAGATCCAGGATTATTTTGAAAAAGAGAAGCATCGGGATGAACTGAGAGAGATCCTGGCGGCTGAGACGGGACGGGACTTTGAGATCCGTGTCATCACCCGGGACCGGGTGAGCCGGACGGAATGTGTTTTGGATCTGTCGAAGATCCACTGCGAAGTGGAAATGAAATAGAACAGAAATAGGAGGTTTTTATAAAATGGCAAAAAGAGGTGGCTTCGGAGGCATGGGCATGCCCGGAAATATGAACAATCTGATGAAGCAGGCGCAGCGTATGCAGAAGCAGATGGAAGAGACAAAGGCTGCTCTGGAAGAAAAGGAGTATGAAGGTACAGCCGGCGGCGGTGTCGTTAAGGTTAAGATGAACGGCAAGAAGGAGATCATCGAGGTGAAGATCGCCGAGGAGGTTGTCGATCCGGAGGATATCGAAATGCTGGAGGATCTGGTACTTGCTGCGGTAAATGAAGTACTTCGTACCCAGTCGGAGGATGAGCAGGCTGAGATGGGTAAGATCACCGGTGGAGGAGGTCTTCCGTTCTAAATGGATGTCTATGGAGGAGAAGTCAATCGCCTGATTGAGGAGCTGTCCCGGCTTCCGGGTATCGGTCCGAAGGGGGCACAGCGTCTGGCATTTCATATCATCCGAATGCCGGAGGAACAGGTGGACGCGCTTGCGACTGCCATACAGCAGGCGAAGAAGAATATCAAGTATTGCAAGGAATGCTTTACCATCACGGATCAGGAGCTTTGCCCGATCTGTGCTTCAAAGACCAGGGATCATAAGACCATCATGGTAGTGGAAAGTCCGCGGGAGCTGGCGGCCTATGAAAGGACCGGACGTTATGAAGGCGTCTATCATGTTCTTCATGGCGTGATCAATCCCTCGGCGGGGATCGGTCCCCAGGATATCCGCATGAAGGAACTTCTGGAACGTCTCAGAGGGGACTGCGATGAGCTGATCATCGCTACAAATTCCACCATCGAGGGAGAAGCGACGGCGGTGATGATCTCCAAAATGGTAAAGCCGGCAGGAATCAAATGCAGCCGGATCGCAACCGGAGTACCGGTGGGGGGCGATCTGGAATGTACGGATGAGATGACTCTGCTCAGAGCCCTGGATGGCCGGGTAGAGCTGTAAGAATTAAAGGAGGGTTACAAGATGAAGAAAATCGGAATGCTGACCAGCGGCGGCGACTGTCAGGCACTGAATGCCACCATGCGCGGTGTGGCAAAGGGACTGGAGAATCTCTTTGGCATCGGCGAAGTGGAGATCTACGGATTTAAAGACGGTTACAAGGGTCTGATCTACGGCAATTATCAGAAAATGAAACCCATGGATTTCACGGGCCTTCTGAATAAGGGCGGTACGATCCTGGGAACCTCCCGTATGCCGTTCAAGATGATGGATACACCCACAGATGACGGTGTGGAGAAGGTTCCGGCAATGGTAAAGACCTATAAGAAGCTGGAGCTGGACTGCCTTGTGGTACTTGGCGGTAACGGATCCCAGAAGACGGCGCATCTGCTGTCCCAGAACGGTCTGAATGTGGTGGGTCTTCCGAAGACCATCGATAATGATATCTGGGGAACGGATATTACCTTCGGCTTCCAGAGTGCGGTGGATGTGGCTACACATGCCATTGACTGCATCTATACCACAGCTGAGTCTCACAGCCGTGTATTCGTCGTTGAGATCATGGGCCATAAGGTTGGCTGGATCACGCTGTATGCAGGTATCGCAGGCGGCGCGGATGTTATCCTGCTTCCTGAGGTTCCGTATGATATGAAGAAGGTTTACAAGGCTATCGACAAGCGTACCAAGCAGGGCAAGCGCTTCACCATCATTTGCGTGGCTGAGGGTGCGATCCCGAAGGATGTGGCAAAGCTGCCGAAGAAAGAGAGAAAGGAAGCCGTTGCTGCACTGCAGCATCCGTCCATCGCCTATGAGATCGCTGATCAGATTCGGGCGAAATTCAGCGCGGATGTCCGTGTCTGCATGCCGGGACATACACAGCGCGGCGGAAGCCCGGATGCGTATGACCGCTTTATCTCCAGCCGTTTCGGTGCGAAGGCCGCAGAGCTGATCCGGGATAAGGATTTCGGTAAGCTGGTGGTTATGCTGAACAATGAAGTGACAGCCATCCCGCTGGAAGAGACAGCAGGAAAGCTGAAGTATGTAGATGTGGACAATCAGGCGATCCAGGAAGCAAAGACTCTGGGTATCTGCTTCGGTGATTAAGACCTAAGGATTTACGGATCAATGTGGAAAAGCACATTTTTGAAAATCTTGTTCAGGGTGGTTCTTTTCGTAGCTGTATTTACGGGAACCGCCCTGATCGTGAACGTGATAAGCAACCGGGGGAGTGACCGTTCCTACGTAGAGTTGGGCGGCGCGACGCTTCCGGTTGTTTATACGTACTATGGGGAGGAACGGTTGACGGCGCTTCCGGCTTACAGGCAGGAAATGGATCCGTCGCTGATCCGGGATTCCATTCTTCCGGTGGGAGAGTCGAAGACGGTCAGCCTTTCCATAGTTGAAAAGGGGAGCTCCCTGGGGGAGGTCTCCTATCAGCTGCGCGATTCCACAGGAGAAACTCTGATTGAAGAAGGCCGGCTGGATACTACCCATGTTCGTGAGGATGTGGCGTTCTGCAGTGCCGAGCTTCGAATGGACATGAAGAAGGGACAGTCTTATACTTTTGTTCTTCAGATCGCCATGGGTCAGGACATGCTGCGTTACTATACACGTGTGGTGCGTCTGGACCGGGATTATGTGTCTCAGTATCTTGATGCTGCCGAGAAGTTCCACACACTGCTGCTCTCCGAGAAGACGGAGGCGGTGGAGAAGGATCTGAAGACCTACCTGGTGGATGCTCCGGAGGAGTATGACACGGAAAACATGGGATATGTATCCTTCTTTTCCACTTACGAGACCCTGACCTGGAACGACCTGAAACCGGAGATCACCGAGATCGGTGAGAAGGCGGTGACAGAGCTTTATAATGACGGGGGAACCGTGGTATACCACTACCTTATGAACACGGTGGAAGAGGAGACTCAGGAGATCCGGACCTATCGGGTGGAGGAACATTTTGTCCTGGAATATGTTCCGGAGCTTGGTGCCGCCAAGGTGAAGGATTATTTCAGAAAAATGAACCGCCAGTTCACGGCTGCTCAGTTTGACAGAAATATCAACGGTATCCGTATCGGAACGCAGGAAAGCGATGCGGTATTTATGACCAGTGATAATAACCAGCATATGCTTTTCGCAACGGATGGCAGTGTTTGGTATTACGATTACAACGCATCTACGCTTTCCAGGGTCTACGGATCTGATGCGGACCGTTCTGCATTTACGGCCATGGAGACGCCGGTGATCCTTTTTGTGGACAATGTGGAGGCATACTTTGCAGTGTACGGAAGGATCAGCTCCGGGGCTCACGAAGGGGAGAACGGAATTCTGGTCCAGAGGTTCAATGAGGAGAAACGTCTGGTCACGGAGTGTGCGTTCATTTCCACGAATCTTCCCCACGAATGGATGACCCGTGAGGTGGGAAGGCTTCTGTATCTGGATGAGGACGAGGATACGTTGTTCTATATGCTGAACAGGAGCATCTTCTCCCTGAATCTGGAAAACGGTGAGGAGAAAACCCTGGCTGAGGGACTTTCGACGCCGTCGGTTCTGGTATCGCGTGACGGAAGCGTGATCGCATTCCCCACGGATTCGGAGAAGACGCCGGGAGCAGAGGAGATCACCCTCTGGGATCTGGCGGCGGAGAAGAAGATATCCATTCAGCAGAAGGGGATGCAGCTGCAGGCACTGACCTTTATCGGAGAGGATTTCGTTTACGGTATGGCGAAGCCGGAGCATTCTTCCCTGTCAGCAGATGGTTCACCGAAGCTGCTATACAGCAATGTGCGGCTGGTAAATCGGGATGGCTCTCTGGAGAAAGACTACTATCGGGGCGGGCTTGTCATTTCCGATATCCTGTTCCTAAACAATACGATCTACCTCAGTCGTCAGACGGTAAATCCGGAGAATGGGATGACGGTGGAGGCAGCACCGGACTATATCACCTATAAGCTGGAGGATGAGAGAGGTAAGACGGTGCTGAAGAGGGATCCGGGCGTGGACGGATATGCCATTGTGTTCCCGGAAAATATCTATATGACCTCCGTTCCGGAGGAACTCATGTCCAAGGCAGGGACCGAGGAGGGATATACGGTCCGTGTAAAGGGTTCCATAGACAGGAGCTGTAGTTATCTCATGCGGGCGGGACGCCTTCTGGATCTATCGGAGCGGATCGGAGTTACCATTCGGGAAGCGGTTGAACAGCACGGCTTTGTGGTTCTGTCGGATGGGAGTACCATTTACAGACGGAGGACCGGAGCACCGTACCTTACGGTTGCTGATTCGGTGAACTATGTGAAGGCGGAAGACGGAGATGACGGATATGCGGCATGTCTGGCCATGGCCCTTCAGATGGCGGGAACGGAGACCGGCTACGAGGCTGCAAAGGCTGCCCTTGAGGACAATAATGGAAACTGGGACCGGGCATTTGAGGAACTCAGTAAAGGAGAACGCCGGGGCCTGAACCTGTCCGGCGCAGATCTGGATACGGCGGTTCTGTTCCTGGGAGACGGTGTTCCCTTTGCCACACATTTGAATGGGAAATATGTATTTGTTGTCAGCTTCAACTCGGATGCGATCCGTTATTACGACCCCATCATTGACAGTGAAGTCCGGGTGGATCGGATCACCTTCCAGAATAATGTGATCCGCGCAGGAAATGAGTTTTACACTTATGTTAACTGAGAAGTTTTAAAGAATTAAGACTTCACCGTTTCTTCACAAATTGCACCTATTCTCTTCATAATTTCATGTTATCTTAAAGATGTTCCAAATGAAGGAATCTATACCTTCCCCCACATTTTTTCATACCTTGAGCTCGCTG
>CADBRW010000157.1 GCA_902797155.1 uncultured Lachnospiraceae bacterium | reverse complement strand
AAGATCGAATGATCGGTTTGATTCGCAGATTTAACTTGTGACTGTTTGTATGAAGTTTTCAGTGAATAATGCTTTTTTTATTGCAATTCAGAACAAAAAGGGAACCGTTCAGCATGAAAATGCAGACGGTTCCCTTTTTGATTTATCGGCCAATTTCTCTATGCGATTGATGTGAATGGAGAAGAGGTCATTCTTCGGCGCTATCCTCCATCATGGCGGCCAACTCCGGATTCCTTGTTCGAAGCTTCTCCAGATATCTCTGTCTGGCCTGCGTCAGTCTCTGCCAGGTCTCCGGATGGTGCCTCCGGAAACGTTCATCCCGTCGTGCGCGGTGTTTCTTCAGCTTTTCTACATAGGCAGGATTTCGGGACAGGATCTTTTCTTCCAGGAGCATATGACGTTCTACAATTCGGTCTTCCAGCTCGCCCACAGCGGCATTGGGCTCTTCCTGCTGAAGAAGGAGAAGCTGCATTTCCAGATGATCCAGGAATTCATCCTCGTCGGCGTAATTCCAGTAGCCGTGAGCCAGTCTGCGTTCTTCGGAGAGGAGAGTGTTGAGGTCGATGTCAGGTTCCTTTGCGACCTTTTCGGTTATTTTCTTCGCCATGTCCCGAAGCATTTGTTCCGCATCTCTTCCATAGGCCCAGGACAGCTCCGCAAGCTGTTTGGAGTAGGCTTTGGCCTCCCGGTCCGTGGTTTCTTCCAGTTCATAGGGCTTGTCATATCCGGCATCTCTGAGCGCCAGCGAGATACGTGAACGTACTGCTCCGGAGGTGATCAGCTCCTCGGCGCCAAAGGCCCGAAGCTCTGTATTGACCGATGCAATATGGCCGGCCAGATAGAATGCGATCCCCTGTTCTTTAAATTTGTGATAAAGCTGGAGCAAACGCTCCGTAGCGGTTACGTCTACACTTCCGATACCGGATGTATCGATGACGATCACCTTCGTATCCGGCTTTATAGCTTTCTTTAGTTCGGATTCGAAATCGGAGATATTTGCATAGAAAAGTGCTCCGGAGAAACGATAGAGAAGTACTTGTCTGATGGGCGTATAATTTCCTTTCCGTTTCAGGCTGTGATAGCCCTCCTCCTCCGGATCCACACCCAGTATCTCGATCTTGGGGCGGGACTGTCTGACGATGAAGGTGATGGAAGACAGCAGCACACCCACGATAACGCCGTAGATGGTTCCCATCAGAAGCACGGCCAGCAGGGCTGCGCAGAATATAATGAATTCTGCCTTGTCCACCTTTCGGAGCTTTTTCGCCAGATGGAATTCAAAGGTTCCGATCAGGGCGGAAATGATGATTCCGGTGAGGACCGGAACGGGAAGGTAGGAGATGAATCCGGTTCCGAAGAGCAGGATCAGGATCATGGTCAGGCCGGCGGAGATAGACATCCACTGGGAACGGACACCAAACTGGTCTGCAATCCCGGATCTTGATACACTTCCGTTTACAGGACAGCAGCCTGTGGCGGATGCTGCCACATTTCCAAGGGAATAGGCCAGGATCTCGCGCCGCGGATTCAGAGTCTCTTCATATTTCAACGCGTAATTGGTAGAAGCCAGCAGCGTCTCCGATAGGATCACCACGGCTATGGTAAAGGTGGAGATGAGCAGAGACTGGGGATCGTGAGTGAAAAGACTGAAATCCGGGAATACCGGCTTCGGCAGACCGGATTCCACTGCGGGAAGGCATGCGATGCCGTTTTCCTTTAAGGGGAACAGCAGGGTCGCAGCTGCGCCCAGGAACATGACGATGGCCTGCATGGGCAGCTTCGGAGCCAGCTTCCGGCTGATAAGAACGATGATGACGGTTCCGGTTCCCAACAGGAAAGAGGGCATATGAAAGGTTTCCGATGCCTGTTTATAGATATGGATCAATAGCTCGACGATCTCGCCGCTTCCGGAGGTTCCGCCGAAGAGCTTCGGGATCTGCATACATATGATGGTGATTCCGATGCCGGTGATGAAACCGCCCATAACAGGCTGGGAGATGAATTTCATCACGCGGTCCGCCCGGAGCAGGAAGAAGAGGAATAGCCAGATGGCAACGAGACAGGTGATCAGGGGCATGATACGGACCGCATCCTCCGAACCGGCCGTTATGCCGAGAGATGCAAGAAGTGCGCCTGTAAGGGCCGCAGGAGCCGCGTCAACGCCGAATACGAAACGAGGGGAGGTGGTCAGGATCCCGTAAACAAGTATGGGAAGGAAGGAGCCGTAGAGTCCGTAGATGGGGGGCAGACCGGCAACCGAAGCATAGCCCATAGAGATCGGAATCGAGATCAGAGCGATCAGGATCCCGAGCAGAAGATCCTTGCCGGCATATTTAACTGAAATCCCCTTTTTCAGCATGTGATCACCTTCCCCCTAAAACCTGGTCCCTCAAATCGTGTCCCCTGTTTCAATCATAAACGAAAACGGCGGAAGAAACAATGAAATTAGGAGTGAAAATACTATTATTTTTTGTTGACAAGACGCGTGATTTAGGGTAAACTATGCGTTGTGGTTGCGACAGCCACGGCATAGGGGATTGGTCAAATGGTATGATAGGGGTCTCCAAAACCTTTGGTGGGAGTTCGATTCTCTCATCCCCTGCGACATAAAACACCCTCACAAATCCTTATAGAACAGGGATTGTGAGGGTGTTTT
>CADBRW010000156.1 GCA_902797155.1 uncultured Lachnospiraceae bacterium | reverse complement strand
TCCTCCTTCAGAAGAGATTTCTCCAATCTGCTGTCCTCCCCATTGTTTTTTGTAGAAGATGTATCACTCTTACACCCGTCCATACACAACAAAAAAACCATGCTGTAGTCTCCCTGTTCAGACTGCTACATGGATATCATAACAAAAAACCAAATTAATGTGATTATAAAAATATGCCAATATTTACAAATCTATGCGCAAAATCAATGAGCGGGGGTCAGACCCCATTACAAAATTGTTACGTTTTCATGTAACAGTTTTGTAATGGGGTCTGACCCCCGCTCATAGTCACCTTCACTCGTACCGCTCGATGATCTCTTCCGCCACGATCTTCTTGGAGACACAGCGGTCCATGGCTGTCTTGTTCAGATAACGATGGGCATCCGCCTCCGTCATGTGTTCGTTCTCGATCAGAAGACACTTTGCCTGGTTCACGGTCCGCATCTCCTTGATCCTGTCCTCCAGAGTGAGGACCTTCTTCTCCGTCTCCTGCATCTTATTCTGAATGGCAACCAGATGCCGGAGATTTCGGGCCAGGGCACGATTTGTCATAGGCTTTGCAAGGACTACGACACCGTAATCGATCACCCGTTCCGTCACATCATCCGCCACGTCTCCCGGGGTGATCAGCAGCACACCCGAGGTATAGCGGGTACAGATGTCCATGACGAAGCCTGTACCGAATTCGTCGGGAAGCGGTGCATTTACAAGGACCACGTCGTAATGACGATTCAACAGCTCCTGGGCTGCCTGAGCCGCACTCTTCCGTATCTCGATGGTGCTGAAGCGCCCGTCGGAGATCACCTTCTTCACAAAATTATTCAGTTGTTCCGACTGCGACACGATAAGTATCGAGTACTGACGCCGCTCCTGCACTTTTGCCATACTGCCACCCATTGTTTCTACCGGTCATTTCCCTCCTTAGGATGAGGACCGGTGTCTCATTCGTACGAACCTATTTCGTATAACATTTCACGATCTCTTCCGGCAGGATCTCCCGGATAAAGGCACTCTCCTCCGCCGCATCTATGGCTTCCTTCCTGGACTGGGGAAGCAATACGCCCTCCTTGTCCATCTCCTCCGGAAGCTCCAGACGCTTTTCGATGCCGTACAGACCTGCGTGGATCAGAAGTGCATATACCAGATACGGATTGCTGAGTGCATCCGGGGAACGCAGCTCCACGCGGGTATGCCCATGGTGACCGGAAATGTGCACCATCTCGGACCCGTCCGAACTGGACCAGTTTACCCGGTCCGGAGCGGTACCCTTACCAAAGCGGGCATAGGACCCCTCCGACGGATTCAGAAACAGTGTCATGTCGCGAATCTTGTCAATGATACCCGCAGCAGCAAACCTGCAGAGGTCCTCCCCGTCCTGATCCACAGCGTAAATGTTGATATGATAGCCGTTTCCGGGTGCACCCGGAAGCGGAACCGGTGAGAAATCAGCAATCAGGCCGTTCCTGTCGGCAACGGTCTGGACCACCATTTTAAATGTAGTCATCTGATCCGCAGCCTTGAGCGGCTTCCCATAATGAAAATCGATCTCGTTCTGTCCGGGTCCGCGCTCATGATGAGAGCGCTCGGGAGTAAGCCCCATCTGCTCGATGGTAAGGCAGATCTCACGACGGATATTCTCTCCCCGGTCCAGAGGTGCTATATCCATATAGCCCGCCTGGTCATAGGGGATCTTCGTGGGATTCCCTTCCTCATCCTTCTTAAAGAGATAGAACTCCGAGGCGGATCCGAAACGGAATTCCACCTTGTCCTTCTTCGCACGCTCTACAGCCTTCTTCAGCACGAAACGGGTGTCCATGGTGAACGGCTCGCCGTCCGGTGTCACCACATCACAGAACATACGGATGACTCTTCCATTGTCCGGACGCCACGGAAGCACCGCCAGCGTGGACGGATCCGGAACAAGAAACAGCCGTCCGCAGCCTGCGGACTCAAAGCCTGCGATCTCTCCGGCACTGATCCCTATCCCCTCAGAGAAGGCCTTCTGCACCTCTCCGGGCATGATGGAGATGTTCTTCTGCACGCCGAACACATCCCTGAACGCCAAACGGATAAAGCTGACGTCCTCCTCTTCGATGTATTGCATTACTTCTTCGGGTGTGTAATTCATGATACCCTCCTTCTATCTTTCAAAAAAGGGCACTTCGAGTGTGATTATCTCGAAACGCCCTTGCTTCGTCTTTATGATCCGCATGCCCTGACAGCTCAAAGCACGCCTTCTCTTGAAGTATAGACAGTTTCCGAATAAATGTCAATATGATATTATTATATTGTTTTCCAACTTTTATTGTGATATTCTAATGATAGACACTTTGTTTATGATATATTTATGATAAAATGCATAATGAAACGGAAATGGTGACTGCTATGGAAAAAACGTCTAAAAGATATACAATAGAGGAATTAAAACAACTGAAAGCCCGCTATGGCCTGACCTATGAAGACATACGGCAGAACTGCACGCTCTCCATCAGTACGATCCAAAAAGCCTTCGGCGGGATCAACAAACATCCCCGTCATTCGACACTGGAGGAACTGTCGAGCGCCATGGACCGACTGATACCGGACCATGCCAATGTCTCCTATGATTTCCTAAGTACTGATGCTGCATATGTACGCGAACAGTCATCGTTCTACTCCCGGGGCAGTTCCGCACTTGACAATTCTTCCGGGCGATCCTTCAATCAGGAGATCTTCACGCAGAGCGGATACACCTACGATGATTACATGAAGCTGGACCTTCCGGACGGGATGCGAGTCGAACTCATTGATGGCGTGATCTATGAAATGTCAGCTCCTACACTCACACATCAGACCATTTCATTTTACTTTGCACGTACTTTTGACGATTTTATCAGAAAGAACAAGGGGAAATGCAAGGTCTACATTTCTCCTGTGGATGTCCGCCTGGAGTTTGCCACAACCGATATGACTGTTGTCCAGCCGGATGTTCTCGTGATCTGCGACCGTTCAAAGGATGAAGACAAAAAGACGGTCAAAGGT
>CADBRW010000155.1 GCA_902797155.1 uncultured Lachnospiraceae bacterium | reverse complement strand
TTCCAGGCATGGGGCTCTGCATCCCAGTACCCGGTGATCACACGGCAGTCGATACCCGCCGTCAGCATCAGGCGGTAGATGGCAGACGCGTAGCCCTGGCATACTGCCTTCCCCTCACAGAGAGCGGCATAGGTGGAATGCTCGATCAACGTACCGGGATCCTCCAGACGCTCATTATCATAGGTCACGTTCCGGCACACATAATCATAGATCTTCCGGATCTTCTCCAGATCGTCCAGGCCCTCCAGATCCAGGGCAGTTATGATCTCTGCCACCTTCTCATCCACCTGCTGTTCGGAAGCCGTCGTCGGAGCATAATAATCCACTGTGAAGGTAATGGTGATATGCGTCCAGGTACTGTCCTGCGTTCCCTCGATCTGGCTATAGAAACTATTAATATTCTGCGCAATATAGTCGCCCTGATTCGGCACCCCCGTATGCACCGAAGCATACTGTACCAGTGAATAATCCACATCCTGCAGTGAAAATGTGTATCCGTTCTCCATATCCATCTTCACCGAGAACTCCGATTCATGGGCCGTAAGGTGATCCCTCACCTCCTCGATAACGTCCTGATACGTGGTGGCAAAGTCCCCGCCGATCAGTACGTGTTCCTCACTGCTTCCCGATTCCGGCTCCGCGTACGCCGGAAACGTCACCCACAGCGTCAGCAGCAGCGACATGGTTACGATCCAGCCAAACCGCCTTTTTATCTTCATATGCGCGCCTCCTCATTTACCAAAACAAAAACAGGCATCCTCATGGGAAGATGCCTGTGACAGTCAAAATGTTGCAACTGGCTATCATACTCTGTTGAGCTTAGATCCTTCAGCTTTGCGGCATCACGTTTCCATGATTGTGCTTAGTGTAAATATAAGTCTATTTTACAGGAAAATGAGGCGACCCGCAACAACAAATAGCTACGGGGTCAGACCCCATTACAAAACTGTTACATCAGGACGTAACAATTTTGTAATGGGGTCTGACCCCGCTGCAATTTTGCTCTACTCCACGTAGTTGATGGCAATGATGCTGCCGTCCATGGCGTTCATCAACGCCTCGCCTATAGGTGCGTTGTCTCCGGAATAAACGGTGAAGTACCATGCCGGAATGTAGGTCAGGTCATCTGCATCCTCCGGCGAAGCAACCGGATAGTATACGATCTGAGCATCGCGGAACTGAGCGTCACGTCCCTTCAGCTTCGTGGTATCGAAATCCTTCTGCACTGCTTCCTGGAAGACCTCCATGGCCGTCTCAAAGGGCAGGATCGCAACCTGTTCGGAGATGCACTCCTCGAAATCCAGTGATATGATGAGATAAAAGCCTGCCACATCCTCATTCACCACCTGGATATTCCCATAATTGTATCTTACGTCACTCCCTCCGAATTCTCCGATATGACAGGGCTGGTTACTGATGAGGCCGCTGATCTTAAGGAAATATCCGTTGATCTCGGCACCTGCAAGGCCATCTCCCTCCAGTGCATTTACGGGATAGAACAGAAGCCCCACGCCCTGTTCCTCTCCGTTTGCATTCGCATCCGAAGCCTCGTATACAGCATCATACTGACTGTAGGAGACTCCATCGTTTTGGACTCTTATCTGAAGCTTTGTCTCCAGGAAGTCCTCCACCTTGGACTTTGCATCCGCAGCGCTGATCGTCGCATGATTCTCCTGATCGGAGATATCCGACATTTTCTTTACCACATAGTCCGATGTTGCAGCATTCTGGATGTACAGTTCTCCGTCTCCGGACTTTGACATATCCATGATATTCATTGTTTCCGTCCTGCCGATCACCTCGCCCCAGTTCTTCGGTCCAAGGGCCATGCTGAAGGCATGATCATCCTTCAGGTAACAGATACTGAGCTGGCTGTCCACACCGTTATACTTTCCTTCATAGGTATGAAGCCATGCCTTCTCTCCGTCTGCCCAGGATTCCACCTCTGCCGGGAGATTATCCAGGTCCGGGTCCCCGTCTTTATAATTGAAATAGTAATCAAAGCATGCGCTCACCGCCTTGTCGGAATCGCCGGCCGAAGCACTGATCTTCCGCTTTACCTCCTGGGCCGAATCCCCGAATAGTGCCTTCACGATCTCATCCTCATGAAACCTGTCCTCCGTAATGGTGTGCAACCGGTAGGATTCCAGGGTTGGCGAATCATTTACCGTGTAGGAAACATCCAGCTTTGCGGCTGTCTGGCCAATCTGGAAATCCGCCTGGTATTCCAGATTGGTGCCTCCCAGCTGATCCGCCAGGGAACTTCCGTTCCGGGGAGTCCTATCCTTTTCTCCCGCAGCCTTCTCCGTGGAACCGGCCTCCGAACCCGTTTCAGTCCCGGCCGTACTTCCTGCCTCCGTTGAAATGGCATCCGTCTTATCGGAACCGTAGTCCGTAACCTTCTCTGCATCCTTGGAGCCGCATCCCGTCACAAGGAGCATCATACCGATCATAAGTGCTGTGATTCTTCTCTTCTTCATTTTTCGTCTCCTTTTTACAGACCTTATTTCTCGTTCTGAATATAGACAATAAACCCTAAATGCATCTGAAATGTATCACAGCTTAGATTCGCACATAAAATCGCAGGGTGCGACACTTTCATGTCACACCCTGCGGTTCTTAGAAAATGTGGCACGGAACATTCTCTCCGCTTCCTTTTAGAATTCCGGATTGATGGGCTTTCCTGTTGCTGAGTTTGCAGCATCATACTCCATAGCCTTCTTACCTTCCTCGATGGCCTTCGGAAGCACCTCCAGGAACTTGTCCACCTCTTCCTCAGTGTTGTAGATACCGAAGCTGACACGGACCATACCCGGCGTATATGCACCTTCACAGCCGTCATAGCCGAATACCGAGTCATCCGGGATCCCCTTCAGACGCCATACATAAGGATGTGCGCAGAAAGCGCCACGGCGTGTTGCCACACCACCATACTCCTTCAGAGCAACTGCCAGGTGGTAGGAATTCAGATCCTTAAAGTCAAAGGTTACAACGCCCACACGGTCATCGATATTCTCGGAGTCACCGTAGATAACGATATTGTCATACTTCTTCAGTCCGTCGATGAGCTTCCGGTTCAGCACCTTCTCATGCTCCTCGATCTTATCGAATCCAACCTCTTCCAGGATATCAATGGCCTTATTAAGACCCACGATACTCGGATAGTTCGGAGAACCTGCCTCCCAGCTCTCCGGAGCATTGTGATAGGACTGCTGGCTGTCATTTACGATCGAAACGGTACCTCCGCCATAAACCTCAGGCATACGGCCCTCTTCGTTCATCAGATCGCTCTTACCCACGATGGCACCGCCGCCGTAGGGAGTGTACATTTTATGTGCGGAGAATACCAGGAAATCGATATCCTCCTCCGGGGTTGCGCCCTTCATCTCGAACTTCCGGTGTGCCACGATCTGTGCACCGTCCACAACGATCATTGCGCCGTACTGATGTGCAAGCTTTGCCACACGGTGAACATCCGTCACATATCCTGTTACATTGGAGGCCGCCGTAACGGAAACCACCTTCACCTTGTTCTCCTTCAGGAGCTTCTCGATGTCCTCATATTTCACACGGCCCTTTTCATCTACCTCGGCATAGATCACGGTACCACGCTCTCTCCAGGAGAGGTCGTTGGAATGATGCTCGATACGGGTGGTAAGGATCACATCACTCTTATCCTTGATCAGTGCGGAAGCAAGCTTGTTCAGACCGTCTGTCGTATTATTAACAAATACGCAGACATACTCATTTATTTCCTTGTCAGCACCTACGAACTTAACCACCTTTTCTCTTGTAGCAGCCACAAAATCCGAAGAATGATCGGACTTCTGAGAGAATCCGCGGCCGATGGAGCCGTACATCTTCAGCTCCTCCTCCACCTTCTCGGAAACCGGTGTCAGTGACGGTGTGGTTGCCGCATTATCGAAGTTGATCAGCGGCTGCTTGGTTCCGTCCTTCAGTTCAACGGGCTCATCGATACCAACCACATAATTCCGGATATTCTCCAAAGTGATCTTCTCGTCCTTAGCTTCCTTCTGGCCCTCTGTCGCAGCCTCCGTCGCAGCCTCGGTAGAAGTTCCCTCGGTAGCAGCCTCTGTGGTCGTCTGCTCTGTTGAAGCCGTAGAAGCCGCGGAAGTCCCTGCCTCCGTTGCAGCTGCGGTGGTTCCCTCGTCCTTCTTTCCACAGCCCGTGAACACCATGGATACAGCCAGGCATCCGGCGATGGCCATTGTCGTAAATCTGCGCTTTCTCATCTCTCTCGTTCCTTTCCCTTTCTTAGTACGACCATCATCGTACCAACGTGCATTCTACCACTTTTCCCCAAAACTATCTCTTTATAACCGGTCAGTATTATAGCATACAAAAGTTTACAACTTCTTTACAAAGGCATGAGGGATCCTAGTCTGCAAGATATCCCTTGCCGTTAAATCTATACTTCTTACCGTCGATCACGTAGGAACTGCTCTTTGCATACCAGCCGGAGGAATCGCCGTACCACCAGCCCTGCTTATCCTTGTGCCATTTTGCCTGATACTTATAGGTCCATGCGCAGTCCTTGCTGAGCCAGTAGCCCTTCACGTATTCGCTCTTTGCAGCATAGCCGGAAGCCTTGAACCAGTACCATTTTCCGTCGATCTTCATCCACTTATTGGAAATGTACTTCTTTCCGCTCAGACTGTACCACCAGCCTGTCTTATTCTGCTTCCAGCCGCGTACGGCATCCTTACCGTCCCAGGCTCCGCTCTTTGTAAGATACCAGCCCGACCGATAGGCATTCTTCTCCATATGCCCGTCTTTATCGAAATAATACCATTTTCCGTCGATTCTCTGCCACTGGTTCTTTGCGCTCCAGCCCTTGGTATCCGTATATTTCCACTCTTTTCCGTCCTTCCTCCAGGATGCGGTTCCGTCGTAGGTCTGCATTCCGTTCTTATCGTACCATTTGCCACCGACCCACTCCTTCGAGTATTTCTTCGTATCCTCTTTCTTCTCTTCTTCCTTCTGCTCTTCCTTCTTCTCCCCGTCTGTCACGGTTATGGAACAGGAATCGGTCACCGCCGTTTCTCCGTCATAACTTATGACTTTGACACGAATGGTTGTGTTGCCGGCTTTCTTTCCCGTTACAACTCCGTTTTCATCCACATCTGCTACCTCCGGATCATCCGATTCAAAGGAAATCTCCGACGGCATTGCATACTTCGGCAGAAGCGTTGTCTCCAGTCCCACATAACCGTCCTTCTTCAGCGTCACCTGCTTCGGAAGCAGCTGAACCCCTGTCAGCCCGGGGCCTTCCTCCTCCAGTGCCGTAAGTGTATAGGATTTCTTAACTCCGGAGGCAAGCTCTGCCGTAACGGTAACGGTTCCTGCCTTTTTCAGCTCGACCCAGCCATCTTCGGAAATTTCGGCAATGCTCTCATCGGACACACTCCACTTAATGCTCTTATCCTGAGCATCCGCCGGAAGGATCGTGTAACTGTTGGTATGCATTTTCATGCTCAGGAGTTCCCAGGTATCCGTATACCGGAAGACGATATCCGTCGCCTTAGTCGCCTCCTCTTTCGAGACAAATCTTGCAGTAAGGACCATATCCTTCTCGGAAAGAGGGCTTTCATCATCATCCCAAAAGGTACCGTCCTCCTTCTCCCAGCCAAGGAAAATATACCCCTCCTTCTTCTTCTCGTTTAGAGGGATGTAACGTCCCTTCTGCATATATTTCCATGCATCCGGTTCCCCTTCGACCCTGTAGGTGATCTTGCAGACGAGATTTTCCAGATCCTTCAGATGCTCGTCATACCAGGCCGTTCTGAGATCGATCCAGTCCTTCAGAGCCTTTATGGTTTTCTGATAATCTGCCTCACTGTCCTCCTTAGCAGGCCACTTCTCCTGATTCGCCACCTGAGATTCCCGGATCTCCGCATAATACTGATCGATGATACCGCCTTCTCTAGTAAGCTCCTCCAGAGCCGGTTTCAGCTTCTTCCATTCCTCATACACCTGCTCACGGAAGACCGGATCATAGAACATGGCATTCAGCCATATATCATCGAAGCTGAAGCCCTCCCAGTCTCTGGCCTGATCATTCTTCGGATCCGTTGTAAGAAGACCCCAGGCCACGTCAAAATCCCAGAGCGGTCCCCAGTAGAGCTTTCCGACCGTTCCGTCCTTATCGGCTTTCTTGTACACATAGGTGCTGCCCGTAGAATAGGCATCTCCGTTGCAGGTCACATTCTGGATCAGCCAATAATCCGCAGCCGACTTTATATCGATATAATCCCGGTAGCAGACACCGTCTTTCCCCTTAAAATCCTCACCATAAAGTGCATCTTCGAAATTCTGGGCATACTCGCGGATGTAGGTCATCTGAGCCTCATTTTCATATCCGCCATCTTCAGGATCGAAGTTCGGCGTGTGATTCGCCAACTCCTCTCCCCGGGATGTGAAGAAGCGGTTCGGTGACTCGGGAGCCAGCTGCTGTCCGCCCTGAAGGAGATACCCACCCGTGATATCCTCAGGATCGGTATCCGTTTCCGACATTTCGGCAAGCTCCAGACGGTTCTCTCCCACCCGGACCTGCTCGGCAAGCATATAGTTTCCCAGGTATTCACCGTTCATGACCACATCCACCGACAGGCAGTGGGGGGTGAATTCAAAGTCCATTCTGTCCGAGAGCCATGCGGTGATGCGATCCTTCAGCAGGGTCTCATCAAGGGCATTGGCCAGGAGTACCCAGTGTTTGTTCTTCGGAAGACCGAGGATCGATGCCTTCTTGTCCAGCTTGATCTTGTAGGGCTTCTTCTCCTCGCCCCAGGTCGAGTTTCCTCTTCCCCGGATCGTCATGGCAAGTCCCTTGGAGCCGGTCACCTCCATATCCGGCAATTCACTGTAGCGGAACCCCTCCGGGACAATGACGTCCATGGTCCCGACGCAGCTCACGCTGTGGTCCGGACTGCTGTTCATCTGCTCGATGGTCACTTCGGTTTCATCGATGGTGAGGTTGATCACAGGGATCCCGTTATCCACACC
>CADBRW010000154.1 GCA_902797155.1 uncultured Lachnospiraceae bacterium | reverse complement strand
GGATATCGATGCCCTCATCCCAGAACATCTGGTAAATGATGGTACAGGTGCATCCCACCGGCTGGTTCCGGAAATACACCGGCCGCGTCGTGGAAATGGTTCCCAGACGATGATGATCGATGATCTCCATCAGCTCTGCGGATTCCACACCGTTTACTGCCTGGCTCTTCTCGTTGTGATCCACCAGGATCACCCGTTTCTTCGAAGCACCCAGGAAATTCCGTCGGCTGACCATGCCCTTGTACCGCCCCGCGGAATCCACCACAGGGAAATATCTGTGCCTGGTGGATGCCATAATGGGAAGCACATCCTCGATATAGTCATCCATCTTGAAGGTCACCAGATCCTTGGACCGCATGAAGTAACGGATGGGCATACTCTGATAGATCAGACGTGCCACCGTAAATGTGCTGTGCGGCGTAGTCACGATCCTGCAGCCCTTCTCCCTGGCCAGTCGCTGAATGCTCTCCGTCACCTTCGAACCGCCGCAGACGATGATACAGTCCGCTTCCATTTCGATGGCGCACAGATGAGATTCATATCTGTCACCCAGGATCACGATGTCATGGGGCGCGATCTGCTTCTCCATGGCATCCGGGGTTCCGGCACCGATCAGCACCTTTCCCTCCGTCTGAACATCGTCGATACTGCCCACCAGCATTTCCCCGTCCAGAGTCTCCACGATATTCCGGTAGCTGGTCTTGGCAGCCGCCAGTGTATTGGCCTCGTAGGAACCCATGTAGGATTCCATGATGTCACCGGTGGTGATCAGGGCCTTCAGCAGCTTCCCCTCCGTGATACAGAGAGTCACCACGCTGTTCTGCTTCATGATCTCCCATGCCTTCTTCAGGGAGAGATCCTCCTTGATCCCCTCGATGCGCCGCATTTCCATATCACGGACCTGAGTCCGGACATCACCGATAAACCGCGGTTCCGAGAAGCCGAAGCGGTCCAGCACATACTGGGTCTCGCTGTTCACATTTCCGCAGCGGGAAGCCACAAAGATCTCGTCGCTCAGCTGGGATTTCAGGTATTCATATGCAATCGCCGAAGCAATGGAATCCGTATCCGGATTCTTATGTCCAATGATGTATGTGGGACGATTCATCATATGTATCTATCTCCGATTCTATAAATAGTGAAAGTAACAATTTATTATACCATAAGAAAAACGAACATTCAAAGCATATCGGCCTGAAATGTCCGCTTTTCCTTTCTCTGTATTATGGCTTCCGCTATGGATTCAGGCAGGCGCCGGATGAATCAAAACGATACACCGTACCGCCCACGTTCCGCGCTCCCGTCACCATGGCTCCGTCCCTGTCAAAGTAGTACCATTTTCCGCCGGATTTCAGCCAGCCTGTCTTCATGGCTCCGCTCTTCTGGAAGAAGTACCACTTACCGCCGGACTTCAGCCATCCCGTCTTCATGGCTCCGTTCTTCTGGAAGAAGTACCACTTACCGCCGGACTTCTGCCAGCCTGTCTTCATGGCTCCGCTGCTCAGGAAATAGTACCATTTTCCGCCGGTCTTAACCCAGCCGGTCTGCATGACACCGCTCTTGGCAAAGAAATACCACTTGCCCTTGCTCTTCAGCCAGCCCGTCTTCATGGAACCGTCCGCATTCAGGAAATACCATTTCTTTCCAAGGTTGAGCCAGCCCTTCTGCATCACACCGGAGGGATTCATGTAATACCATTTTCCGCCGGTCTGTATCCATCCGGTGGCCTTCTTCCCATTGGAATCATAGAAATACGTCTTGTTGTCCACCGTCACCCAGCCCGAAGGAAGCCTGGGGATCGTGGTGCGGACCCGGGTGATCTCCCCGCCGCACTTCGTGCAGTAGGTCACGGTATCATAGATCCCCACACTCAGCGTCGTCGGCTCCACCCGGTTCTCGATCACGGGAGTTCCGGGATTGTGTGCCATGGAGATATACAGCCTGCCTGGATTCTCATCATCGCCGGCATATCTGAATGTGACACAGGATTCCGTACGGTTGGCGGGCACATCTGACACATCGTTCCTCGGATAGAGAGGCAGCTTAAGACCGTTGCCCAACTCGGGATAGATGGACTTCACCGTATCCGCATTCAGGATGGGGATCGGACACACCTCACCGCCCCTTCCCTTCCGTACAAAGGTAACGGAGTTATCGTCATCCACCTCCGGATAAAGCACCATGACCGCAGGGTGATGAGTCTTCACATTTATGGTCCCCTTCTGTGCATACTGGTCATACATGGCATCATCGATATGCCATACCACCAGTCCGTCATCAGGGAACACCTTCGCCCCCTTCGAGTTCTGATATCCGAAATATCTCTCCAGGCCTTCATCCCATCCGCTCATAAGACGGTTTTCCACAAGGAAATAGTCCGACTCGCGTCCTGTAGGGATCTTCAGAACACCGGGTTTGGAGCCGGCCACGGAGATGTCCTGTCCCTGAAGGGTATAGGTTCCGTTCTTATCCGCTACCACAGGCGTGATCCAGCCCAGCTGTATCCGGCACCAGGGGTCGATGGAGAAAATGGCCCGTTCGTCATTCCTGTTAAGCCCCCAGCATCCGCTGTCCATCAGGCTGAAACGTCCCACACTGTATTCCTGCCAGTCTCCATTCTCGGTACTCTTGGTATCATACAGATCCGGTAGTCCCAGGTAATGTCCAAGCTCATGGCCGGCAACACCAAGCCCCGACTGCGCGGGTACTTCTTTGCCGCCCACATACTTCACGCTCTCGATCTCCGAAATGGTGATGTAGTTGCTCACATAAACCCCGTCCGGGGCAGGGATGTCCTTCTGAATATTTGCATGCCGCTTCTTAATGTCCACAAGTGACCACGCATGGGACCAGAGGTATGCATCCTTTCCTTTCTCGTATGTTGTGGTTGTGGCACCCTCATACCCTGCCACCACAACACAGAGGGCCAGCTCATCCGTGGAGATAAACCCATCCCTGTTTGAATCGTAGGCTGCATAATTCATATAGTCCGACGCTGCACTGACAGCTTCGCTGATCATGTCGTACTCCGTCTTGCAGTTCTCGTCTGATTCCGGCTCGGCCCAGGTACCGTGCGGCATATCCAGCGTCACATGAATGATACCGTCATTCGCCCTGTCCGGGGTGTTCGTATTCCCGTCCACACCATAGGCACTGCTCTCCGCCACCGGCGAGAAGGTAAACTGCCCCAGGGACATGTCCGAATAATACTTCGCCAGGGATTTCTCTCCCGTAAAGGCATGCTCTCCCCAGTCGAATCCGCTCTGATAGGCGATTCCGTCAGGCAGATTCGTCGATGCCCCGTTGAAGCCCACAACGATAAACACCAGCGGAAGGGTCCTCGTTGTACTCGTGCCGGCCCTCAGTGCAGGAACCATCTGGGCCCCGCCTGCCGCCTTCGCATCTCTTTCCGCCAGCTTCTCCAGGGTAACCAGCTCCGGTGAAGTATGGGAACGGCAGCCTCCGCGCTCCTCCGTGCATATACTGTCTTCCTGTCCCGAACCCTCAGGATCCGGCATGGGCGGAGCCGCATGAACCGCCGTATTCATCATAAAAAGCATCGCCAGGGCTGCAGGGATCATCATCCACTTCATCCTTCTTTGCTTCATTTTTCATCCTCCGATCTCATGAATCATGGCCTTCCGTCTCATCACGCCGGCCACCTGCTTTAAGTATATCCCGAGGGAAAAGAAATGTCACGCGTCTTCTTCCATTTTCTCCCTGTTTCGACTATAATAAAAGTTACCATTTGGGGAAAGGGAGATTCAATCAAATGCTGGAAAAAATATTCAAGCTAAAGGAAAACGGGACCAACGTGAAAACCGAGATTCTGGCCGGTATCACGACCTTCCTGTCCATGGCCTATATCCTGGCCGTCAACCCGAACATTCTGGGAAATGTCATGAATGCCAACGGCGTCTTCCTGGCGACCGCCCTGGCTTCGGCCGTTGCCACATTTATCATGGGGTTCTTTGCGAACTATCCCATCGCGCTGTCCGCAGGCATGGGCCTAAATGCCTACTTTGCCTTCACGGTCTGCATGGGAGACCTGGCCGATGAACCAGACCCCTTCAAGATCGCACTGACCGCAGTGCTGGTGGAGGGCGTGATCTTCATCATCATGTCACTGTTCAAGTTCCGCGAAGCCATCGTCAACGGCATTCCCATGAACCTGAAATATTCCATCACCACCGGTATCGGTCTCTTCATCGCCCTGATCGGTCTGCTGGGTGCAAATATCATTGTATCGGACGAGTCCACTACCATCGCCATGGGCGACCTTTCGTCACCCACCGTGGTCCTGGCTCTTCTGGGCTTCCTGCTCATTGCGGTCCTCAGCCACTTTAAGGTAAAGGGCGCCGTGCTCTTCGGTATCCTGGTCACCTGGATCCTTGGCATGATCGCAGAAGCCACAGGCTGGTATCATGTAGATACGGAAGCCGGCGTGTACTCGCTGGTACCCTCATTTTCAGATGCCCTGGATTTCAGCGGCATCTGGGAGACCGCCTTCAAGTTCAACTTTAGCTGGGCTGCGGAGCATCTTGTACGTTTCCTGGCCATCGTATTCAGTTTCCTCTTCGTCGACCTCTTCGACACCGTGGGTACGGTCGTTGGCGTTGCAGACAAGGCCAACCTGCTGGATAAGGACGGAAAGCTCCCCAGAGCCGGAAGAGTCTTTACAGCCGATGCGGTAGGAACCACCGTGGGCGCATGCCTGGGAACCTCCACCGTCACCAGCTTCGTCGAGAGCAGCACCGGTGTTGCAGCCGGCGGACGCACGGGACTTACAGCATGTACCACAGCGATCCTGTTCCTGATCTCCATGGTACTGTCTCCCATCTTCCTTGCGATCCCCAGCTTCGCCACCGCTCCCGCTCTGATCTATGTGGGAATGCTGATGTTTACAAGCTGCAAGAAGATCCACTTTGAAGAAGACATTGCCGAGATGGTGAGCTCCTATCTGGCCATCATCATGATGCTTCTGACCTACTCCATTGCCAACGGTATCATGTTCGGCGTACTCTCCTGGGTACTCCTCAAGGTCTTCACCGGAAAGGCAAAGCAGGTAAGTCCCATTATGTTTTTTGTATTCCTGCTCTTTGTGCTGCGAATCATAGCTCTGATAACCGGATTCATGTAAAAAGAGGTACCAAATGAATGAATTAGATGAACGCTACAGTACGGCGGAGGACGCCATCTTCGAAGCCTTTTTCCTCCTTCTGAAGGAGAAGGAGCTGGAGAAGATAACCGTTGCCGACGTGATCAAGAAAGCCGGCGTCGTACGCAGCACATTTTACAACCACTATGAAAATATCCCCGCGCTGATGACTGCAGCCGAGGATAAGACCATCCGGGATATCTTTGCCCTGATGGAAAGCTTCCATCCGAAGAACGACAAGGACATGTGTCATTCCTACTTCCTGGCGATCTGCAACTACACGCGGAAGAATCCCTTCCTGGCGCACCTGCTGCAGAGTCCCAGAGGCGATGCCTTCTTCGAGAAAGCCATTATGATGTTTCACCACTACGTTACGGAGGTGACCCATACCACCGTGACCGGCAACGAAAAGCAGATGGAATTCTCCTACTACATCGCCTGCTCCATCGGAGGGACCATCGGTGTCCTCCATAAATGGACGGCGGAGAACTTTGCGTCCCCCGCCGAAGATGTCGCCGATATTCTTGCCCGGGTATTCCTGTCCGGGGTGTTGCCATATCTCAACATGCCGTAGCCTGGTGCAAAAACGGGGACGGTTCTGGACTGTCCAGAACCGTCCCCGTTTTGCGCGGAGTTGTCCCCGGGCGGATTCTGCGTCATGCGCGCAGATACCTTTCTCGGCCCGGCTCGCGCCTTAGTCGCGGGAACCCCTTGCGGTTCTAAGCTTCCCGCTTCGCTCCGCTCGCGGATTGCTAAGAACCGAGACCCGCGATGACCTCGAAAGGTATCGCGCTCATTCCGCTTAGCATCCGCTCCGGTCTCTACTCCTCCTCGGCCTTCGCGCGCACGATCTTCCGTGTGGCGTTCCGGATGAACGGAGTCTTTCTGACTACCAGCCCTGTGATCTGACGATACGTGGGCTGGTTTTTATTATAGGTATCCAGCACCTGCTGCAGTCCGGCCTTCACAGTCTCCTCGGAGAGCTGCTTCATCTGAACCACATCCTGATCCGGGAAGATCCGCGCCGTAAGTCCGTTTCCTTCTCCGGTCACTATCACCTCTCCCACCAGGGGAGCGAGTCCCAGCTTGCTCTCGATCTCCTCGGGAGAAATGTTCTCGCCGTTGGACAGAATGATCAGATTCTTTACACGGCCGTTGATGAAGAGGAATCCGTCTTCATCGATATAGCCCTTGTCACCGGTGTGAAGCCAGCCGTCCTTCAGTGCCTCGGCTGTCTCCTCCGGCATCTTGTAATATCCCTTCATGACGCTGCTTCCGCGCACCAGGATCTCACCGTTCTCAAAGCCGATCTCCACATTCTTCAGCGGACGTCCGATGGAGCCTGCCTTATGATCATCCGGCATATTGTCGCTGATAACCGGTGAGCACTCAGACATTCCGTAGCCCTCCAGCACACTGATGCCGTAGGGTGCCAGCTTCTCGATATAGAAGGGATCCAGATGTGCGCCTCCCGTGAAAATGATACGCAGCCTGCCGCCGAATACCTGCTCGGCCAGCACATTTGCCGGGATGGACGGATCCGCAGCCGCCAGTCTCTTGTAGATGGTTTCGATCATCATGGGTACCATGAGGATCACTTCCGGCTTGTAGATGCTCATATTCCGGATCATATGCATGAAGTTGTCGTTGATGCAGATCACCGCACCCAGGGAGAAGCCCTTCAGCCAGTCCATTACCAGACAGAAGGCGTGATGTACGGGGAGCACGCTCATCAGAACGGTGCCCGGCTCTGAGCTGAAATTGACGTTTGCCACATTTTCAGCCAGATTGGTCTGGGTCAGCATGACGCCCTTGCTCTTGCCGGTGGTTCCGGAAGTATAGATGATGGTGGCGATATCCTCTCCCTCTGCGGACGCAACCTGCTCGCCGTTCCCGGCAGCCCTCAGATCGGCAAGGGTTTCGAAGCCCTCCTCCGTCTCCTCCTGGAGCAGCCAGATCTTACGCACCTTCGGACAGCTCTGACGAATAACCTCGACCAATGCCTTTGCCTTTGGGATCAGGAACAGTGCCTCGGAATCCGAGCGGTTCAGAAGATCGATCAGGTCCTCTGCCGGAAGTCCCGCATCCAGCGGAACCGCAACATTGTCACCGGTGGTGATCGCAAGATATGCTCCGATCCAGCTGATGGATGCCGTTCCGATCAGGGATATATGACTCCCATGAAATCCCTCCGCTGCCAGGCCGGACTTGATGGCTTCCACATCCTCGCCCAGCTCCTTATAGCTGCGCTCCTGAATATCCTTCTTTACCAGCCAGCGCACTGCCGGAAGCTCTGCATAATTAGTAAGTGCCGTGCTCCAGATCTCACCAATCGATTTCATCTTACGCCTCCATCATTTCATTCATCATCTTCAGCGCGTCCCCGATGGTCAGCACCTGAAGCGCATTTTCCTGCTCCAGCTCTACGTCAAAGGTATCCTCCAGCTCACCCAGGAAGGACATGAAGTCCAGGGAAGAGAATCCCAGGTCCTCACGGAACCGCATATCATCGGTAATATCCTCTGCCTTCACATTGCTGTACTGTGCTACGATCTGCTTAAACTTCATTACATTATCCATTCCCATTGTTCTATTCTCCTTATATTTCAGTGCTTATTATTCAATACTTTCTATGCTTCCGTCACCCTGAACCCGTGCGGGCGAAGGATTTACACTCTCTCCATGATCTCGTTGAGTGTCATCTCCGGATTGGAGATTCCCATGAAGAGGATCCGCATCATGTAATAATACATCAGCTCTGCATCATGCTCCTCAAGGCACACGGTCTGATAATGATACGAGAAGTTCATACCGCCGTCCTCCGTGTGAGAGACCGTGAGGTACATTTTCTTGGTGGCTGCCCCATTTGCAAACCATTTATTGTGCATCTGCAGGCTCTGCAGGAAGGGGTTCTCAGGCCGTACCGGCAGAGGCTGGTAGGTGAGGTAGCAGCTCACGTAGGTGGTATCCTTCGGTGTCTTGTATCTCTTCCGCATCTCCTCCCGGATCAGCTCCGGATCGTAGTTGCTGTGCATGTAAATGCGGTTCTGCATATTCTGGATCTCATAAGCTGCGGACATGAAGTCCGTGTCTCCGCTGATCACCGTCCGGCAGGGGAAGCAAATGGTCCGGCTTCCACCGGAGGTCCACTCGTCATGGGTGGATCTTCTGGAAATGAAGTTCTCGATGGTGATGTCCTCCTGTCCTTCATTTACCTTGGACAGGTAGGTCCGCATACCCAGGAGAATCAGATTCGTCATGGACAGCTGATGGTTCATGCAGAAATCGATGAGCCCCTTAGTGGGTGCCGGCTCCAGCTGATAATCCTTAACGGTAACGAAGAGCTTCTTCCGCTCGATGTCGGCTGCGCGAAGCTTCGGCTTCCTGTGCTTCTTTCTTGCAGCCTCCAGAACCGAGGGGCCCTGGATGTCGGAATAGAGGGGCTCACCCAGTGCATCCAGCTGATCATCCCAGAACTTCTTGTCCTTTGCGAAGCGCTTCTCGTTGCTCGCCTTCGCCAGGTCCTTCTCCAGGACCGCTTCGAAATCCGCCAGATCCGCAGGATACTCGGTGCCGAATCTGTAGTGTGTGTACAGTGCCATCAGATCCGTAACCATCACCACCAGACCGCAGGAATCGATGAGACGATGATCCATGTGGATGAAGAATCCGTTGTAACCCTCAGGCAGCTTCATCATGTATACGTCGCACATGGGGCGGTCATCTCCGTCCAGTGTTTCATATGCCCACTGCTGCATCAGATCATCCGCTTCCTTCATGGTCATGCCCGAAAGATCCTTCAGGGGGATGTCTCTGGTATCCTTCTTCACCAGATACTGTTTGATATTCCCCTTGGCGTCCGGCTTGGTAAATCTCAGCCGGAGACATCCGTAACGCTCCATTTCCAACTGGATACATTTCTTCAGCAGTCCGAAGTCCAGTTCAACCTTCAGGGATGCTACGATGCTCACGCCGGAAACCTGCTGGGTGTTGTACTCCCGGATCCATTGATAATGCATGTTCTGTGCTGCGGTCAGCGGATACTCTTTTCTCATGAGTGGTTCTTCCTCCTCCTCGTTTCTACTCTCATTTCATTTGCCGAGTGAGACATTATCACAACTCATTTTAAATTACCATACCCCTTCCGACTTAATGAACACATCCCGCGAAACTGACTTCTACATATCAAACACATCCCACGAATGTGTTCGATATGTGCGACCCCCCCTGCTTTTCGCGTGACGGGTGACGTTTCCGTCAACGTCGCCTCGTCACGCAAAAACCGCCGGCTTACGCCGACGGTTTGTCATACTTCCCGAAGAATTCGGTCAGTTTCGATTTGAAGAGCTCAGGTGCCACATAGGAGCTGCAGAGATGCCGTGCATTCGGCACCAGCACCAGTTCCTTCTCGGCCCGGCAGAGCTCGTAGTTACGCAGGGTGTTCTCCGGCCAGACGTAGGTGTCCTCCTGCCCGTGGAAGAACAGGACCGGAAGCCGGTTCATGCGCAGCGCCAGGGTCGTGTCCGTCTCCTTCATGGCGAAGCCGCCCAGGACCCGGCAGAACAGATCCACTCTGCGGAGCAGAAGCTCGATCCGATGCAGGTGGAACCACCCGGAGGCGATATCCCGAAGCTGCTGCTTCATGGAATGGAAGCCGCAGTCCGCAATGATCCCGTGCACCTCCTTCGGAAGCGCATGTCCCGCAGTCAGGAGCACCGTGGTGGCGCCCATGGACTGACCGTAGAGGTAAATGGGAAGCCCGCTCTTATTCTCCTCATTCAGGCGGTCCACCCAGAGAGTCACATCCAGCTGCTCCTTTGCACCGAAGGTGATGTACTTCCCCTGGCTCTCTCCGCAGCCACGCTGGTCGATCATCAGCAGACTGCAGTGATTCTCGTGCAGGAACTGAGCCATATGTCCCATACTGCCATACCAGGTTCCCCGGTAGCCATGGCACATGATGATGAAGCGCTCCGGTTTCTCCGCCGGAAGGTAGGACGCATGCAGCAGCTTTTTGTCCATGCTGCGGATATACCAGTCCTGAACCTTCTGGGCTTTGCACCAGGCCTTGCCCCGCTCGTACTCCTCCTCGTACCCGTGTCTCGGGTGATTGATGGTGGTATGATTCAGGGCGAACCATTTCTTCCGGTTTGCTGTCTGTGTCTCATGCACTTCACCGTCAGTCTTCTTCTTTTTCTCCGGCTTCTTCTTTCCTACATAGGTAATATACTGAAAGAAGGGCCATCCGGAAGCGATGTAGAAGCCCCCGCCCAGCACCAGTGCAGCTGCAGCTCTCTTAATTATCTTCTTTTTCTTTCCGCTCTGACCGCTCATTTCGATCATTTCCCTTTTTCCGTCCTATAGCTGAAACTTCAGCCACAGAACATTTTTCTTGTCTTTATATTCGTACTTATAATCATCTGCCAGTGTAAATGTGAGGAATCGTCCCAGTCCGCCGATCCTGGTATCGTAGTCGTAATCCTCCAGCTCCTGCAAATCCTTCGTGGGATCAAACCGGCGTCCGGAATCGATGAAGGTCATTTCCACCGATCCCTTGGAATCCTTAGCGTCCTCCGAATCCTTCATCACGATATGGAACTCCACCGAACCCGTCTTCTTATATGCGTAGGAACTGATGTTGATGAAGATCTCCTCCGCTGCCAGATACAGCTTCTTCTGCATATCCTCATCCACGGGAAGACTGAGAACAGTCTCCTTCACCCTGGGGAGGATATCCTTGTCCGCTTTCAGATACAGCACGATCTCATCCGTCAGGACCCGCATGCTGAGCATGGTAATGTCATCGCTCTGCTCGGCCCCGTCAACATAGTCTATCAGATCCTTGGATATGGTCCGGATCACATTTTCTTCCTCGATACCGCAGCATTTCGTGAGTTCCTCCTCCAGCCGCTCTGTGGAGTAAAGCTTTCCGTCCCTGTTGACCGCCTCATTTACACCGTCCGTATACATGAAGACCATATCTCCCTTATTAAGACGGATGGTGGCCTCCTCATAATCCTCTCCCGGAAAGATCCCCGCCGCCATACAGCGTGCCTCGTCCAGAAGGATCAGACGATCCGACAGCACATAGGGAATATTGTGTCCTCCGTTGGAGTAGGTCAGATTCCGGGTCACGGGATCGTAGACAGCCACAAATGTGGTGATAAAGAGCCCTCCCGGATTCTGCTCCGAAAGTATGTCATTGTATTCCTTCAGGATCCTGGCCGGTGAATCATAGATCTTCGCATACTGATGCAGCAGCGTCACAGCCCGGGCCATAAAGAGGGCTGCGGTAATTCCCTTTCCCGATACATCCGCAATGGAGATAAACACCTTCCCGTCATCAAGAAGCATGTAATCGTACAGATCCCCGCCCACATCCTTGGCCGGATGCATTCTTGCATCGATCCGGAAGGAATCCTTTTCAAAATATGGCGCTCCCAGAAGTCCCAGCTGGATGTCTCCCGCGATCCCAAGCTCCGCCTGACGGATATGCTTCTCACGGTTCAGTGTTTCGATATTGTTCAGATATCCGCTGATATTGTCCGCCATGGTGTTGAAGGAGCGGGACATTTCCGCGAATTCATCCTGTCCCTTTACGGGAAGCGGGTGAAAACCCTGATTGTAATCCTCAACGAAGCTGCTCATCCTTCCGCTGATCCTGCGGGCGGGTTTGGATACCTTCCGATACAGGATAAGAGCAACGGAGAAGGAGATCATCAGAGAAAGCACGATCAGCAGGATCGTCATCATATTAAAGGTCTGCTGCAGGCCCTCCATGACACTTGAAAGAGAGATCTCGGAGCCGATCAGCATTTTGGAATTTTCCCTTTCAACGATCTGTCCGGACACCGGATCCATCTTCCGCCGAACCGGAAGATAACAGATCAGCGTCTCACCGTAATCATTCTTCACGTGTCTTACGGTATGTGATGAGTCTCCTTCCACGGCCTTCTTAAGCTCAACGGGGAAGGGATCCAGCTTCTTTTCCAAGCCGGCATACACCTCGAGCCTTGCCTTGGAGGTCGCCTCTTCGCCGAAACCTATGGCAAGATATTTGATCGTCGAATGCTCCACATCCACATCCATAACGTACATATACGGAAGATCCAGATGGTTACAGTAATCATTGAGGGTTCCGCTGAGGACGCTGATATCCTCCTCATCGTCAGTGTTATAATACGTCACCCACTGCTCCACGATACTGTTGGCGTTATCCAGCTGGCGTATGCAGTTGTCATAGCTTCGGTTGTATGCGATCCTGTAAGACACAATAAGTAGTGCTGCATCTGACAGCAGCACTACCAACAGGATGATCCATGCGATCTTCCGAAATATGGTTTTCCTCATACGCGTAAAACCTTCTTAATTATCAGTCTGTTTCAATATTCAGCTTCTTGTCAAAACCGGTCAGACGAATGATATCGGAAACATTTCTGTTCAGATTTCTGAGAACCAGACCCTGCTTCTCTTCCATCTCTCTATGCGCTGCAACGATCACACGAAGACCTGCCGAAGAGATATAGTCAACTCCTGCCAGATCCAGGATCAGCTGCTCGCAGTCATCCACATAGGCTGCGATAGCCTGCTCCAGCTCGGTAGCATTGGATGAATCCACCCAGCCCGTAGGGAACAGGATACAGGTGTCACCGTTCATTGCAACTTCGATTTTCATTTTTCTCATCCTCCTTTTTTCCTCTGAATCGTCCCGGCTTTCCATAGCCGGAACCAAAATATGATCTATCTATCATACTGTATCATTCTTTTCGAAAGAAATCCAGTCATTTCAGATGGCTCCCCTCTGTTTCTTTCCCACCCGCTTATTCTCGTACATGATCTTGTCTGCACGGCGGATCGTATCATTTACGGAGTCATCCTGCTCCGGATCGTAAGGCGCAACGCCCATGGCCACATGCACCTCGTCCCATTCATTCTCCGCCATGGAGTTGATCTCCTTCTGCCGACGGTAAAATGATTTGATGACGCCCTCCATGTTCCGGAAATCCTCATTCTCCACCACCGCAGCGAATTCATCTCCTCCGATACGGAATACCGGACTGTGCCGGAACACATGGCAGATCAGCCGGCTGGCGCCCTTCAGATAGACATCTCCCTTCTCATGACCATACTCATCATTGATCTTCTTCAGAAAATCACAGTCAAACATGGCCATGGCGAACTCCGCATATTTCTGCTTCTCCACCTGCTTCTGCAGCTTCTGGATGTATTCGTTGAAGGCCCGCTTGTTCCGCACATTTGTAAGCACATCTACGAAGGCCTTCTTGTTCAGGTCCACCACCATATGATGCTCCTTGCTGGCCTTCTTCTCCGCGCGGATGCTTCTGATCAGAAGCCCCAGGATGATCAGCACGATGGCGATCACCACCGCAAGGATGACAACGATATGCTCCTTCACGAAGTCAAAGAAGTCCATCTTCACATCTTCGGTGGAATAGTAGGTCAGCGCCGCATTTACCACCGTCTCCGGCACAATGTTCGTCACCTTGGAGAGGATGCCGTACAGAACGCTGTTCCCCTCACAGACCGCAAAGCAATATTCCATGTTCACACCGGTGTAGACCGTGGTCAGGTGCAGCTCCTCACACTGCTTGGAAATGTTGCTGAAGCGGTAATTACTGATGATCACGCAGTCTGCCTCTCCGGCTGCCACCGCATCCAGACCTGCCGGTGTATCATCAAAATATGCGGTGTCCCAGCCGGGAAAATGATCCACCAGGAACATTTCATAGTTGGTATTGCCCTTATTCACGGCAACGGTAACCTTGTCCTTCTTAATGAATTCCCTCTGTTCGGACTCCCGTACCACCGCATCCATCTCCGTGGTCATGAGGGAAGGCGTCATGACAACCCCCAGCTCCTCTCCGTCGAAATCCGTCAGATTGGAAGGGAAGACACAGTCCACCTCTCCGGCCTTCATGGCATCCAGCGCGGCTGATGCGGAAGGATAGGCCACCGCTTCAAAATCCAGCATGGCATTTTCAAATCCCGTTGAGGCATATGCCAGATAATCCTTCAACGCGCCTGTCAGCTGGCCGGTCTTCTCATCCTTTGCGCAGAACGCCAGGTAATTGTCCTGATATCCCACTCGGATCTTCCCATGCTTGGAAAGCCAGTCCTGTTCCTCCACGGTCAGATAATGACTGGCACCCGCATTTCCCATATATTTATCCGCCAGCTGCTGGTTATAATGGATGTTCTCACTCTGGATCCTGTTCAGCGCATCGTCCAGCTCCGTCAGCAGATCAGAACGGTTCTTATTTACTGCAAAATAGAAATCGGAGGACCCGACCTTCCAGACAGGCTCCACGGTTCCCGGATCACCGAAGGAATCCAGGGTGACATAGGCATCGATTTTCCCGTCCTGCAACATTTTCAGGACCTCGTCCTGCCCCTCCGACACATCCTGCAGTTCCATCTGCAATCCGTACATTTCCGCCCAGTCCTGAAAAAGCTTCTTCTGAACACTGTCCTTATCGACACCGATCCTCTTGCCCTTCAGCGAACTCACATTGTCGGCATCGATCTCCGGATTCCCGGGACGGACGAACACGTAATACACCTCGGACCCCATGGGCATGGACGCATACAGGATGCTCTCCGTTCGCTCCTCTGCGTAGGAAACATCACTGAGGAGATCGATCTCCCCCTTCTTCAGCATCTCAAGGAGCTCGACCCAGCTGCCCTCCACATACTCGTAGGTCCAGCCGGTATAGGCCGCGATCTTCCTCTGATATTCATAGGCATAGCCGGACCGTCTTCCGTACCGGTCCATGTGATTGAAGCTGGATTCGTACCATCCCACCCGCACCTTCTTGCCGCTTTCCTCAGCGCGCACGAAAGCCGGCAGCGCAAATACCACGGTAAAAACCAGGACCAGCGCTGTCACGAGCATGATATGGCGGAGCTTTCTTACTCTTTTCACTCCATGGCTCCTTTCCTGTACGAATCCAGTCCATATCATAACATATTTCCCTGTATGTGAAAATGAAAAAACGTGATAGAATAGGCTGTGACAGTTTTGTGACATTCTTCTTACAGTTTTTCGGGTATTTCTTCCTCCGAAAATGTTAGTCTTGATTCAAGCCAAGCAACAAACGGCAACGATCGATTCATTTTAAGGAGGACAAGGATATGAAGAAGGATGGTAAGACAAAGAAGATGATCGGTAGAAGCGCACTGGCGGCAGTCACACTGTCGGCCCTGCTGGTTGCAAGCGTTCCCGTATTTGCAGCCGAGGAGAACAGTGAGGTAAAAGGTGTAACCATCGTCCAGCAGGTCGACGAAGCGTCTGACGATAAGGACAATGGCGATAAAGAGATCACCATCGATCTGGATGACCTCAAGCCGGACTACGGCGACCTGACCGAGGACGAGATCAAGGAGCTGGAGACGCTGAACAAG
>CADBRW010000153.1 GCA_902797155.1 uncultured Lachnospiraceae bacterium | reverse complement strand
TACAGTAC
This sequence comes from uncultured Lachnospiraceae bacterium, assembly GCA_902797155.1. Lineage (GTDB taxonomy): Bacteria > Bacillota > Clostridia > Lachnospirales > Lachnospiraceae > Eubacterium_Q. Next base: position 8,953 of record CADBRW010000153.1, on the reverse strand, counting down.
GTGCAATCATCGCAGAAACGGCTACCTACGAGGAGATCGTGGTAACCGATGATTTCACCATAGGCAAGAAGACAGCAACCGTCACAGTAACCGTTGATGATTGTTTTGTTGGTGACGAGATCAAGCCCGTTGTAGATACGGTTTCCGACGGAAAAGATTCTCCCGAATTTGCGTATAAGGTACAGGGTGCTGACGATTCGACCTATGACATCGCTCCTCCGACAGCAGCCGGAGACTACACGGTACGTGTAACGATTCCGGAAACTGCAAACTACGAGTTGCTCACGGATACGGATGACTTCAGCATCAGCAGGTTCACGACTACGGCGACCCTGTCCGTTCCGGATTCCATTCTGGGAGAAAGCTATGCACCGTCCCTTGACACAAATTCGAATGCGACTCCGTCCTATAAGTATAAGAAGAAGGGTGCAGATGACAGCACCTATGTAGCTACTCCGCCGACAGCAGTGGGAAGCTACACGGCACAGGTGACTCTGGCAGAAACGGCAACCCACACCGCATTTATGACTACGGCAGATTTCACCATCGGTAAGAAGACGGATACCACTGCGAAGGTGACCATTGCGGACATCAAGGTGGGCGAGCCGATCGTGCCAAATGTAACGTCGGCATCCGGCGGAGAGGTAAGCTATCAGTACAAGGCCTCGACGGACACTGGCTATTCATCAACTGTACCGACGAAGGCCGGTGAGTATGACTTCATTGCAACCATCGCAGAGACAGACGAATACAATAAGGCCATCTGCGAGGGCAGCTTTAAGATCACCAAATATACGACCACGGCGACGCTGTCCGTTCCGAACTCTGTTCTGGGAGATACTTACGCACCGTCCCTTACTACGAATTCGAATGCGACACCGGCCTATAAGTACAAGGTTCAGGGTGCGGATGACAGCACCTACAACACAACGCCTCCGAAGGCGGCAGGCAGCTATACTGCACAGGTTACACTGGCAGAAACGGAGTCCTTCACCGCTTTCACAACCACGGCGGATTTCACCATCGACAAGAAGGTGGATACCGGTGCAACGGTAACCATCCCGGATATTGTGGTTGGAGGAACTCTTGCGCCGGTTGTGACGACAGAGTCCAAGGGAGCGGTAAGCTATCAGTACAAGGCATCGACGGATTCTGAGTATTCATCGACTGTCCCGAAGAAGGCCGGTGAGTATGACTTCATCGCAACCATTGAAGAAACAGATGAATATAAGAAGATCACCTTCGAAGGAGGCTTCTCCATCCGGAGGAAGACACCCAGTGCATCTCTGCGGGTTCCGGATACGAAGGTGGGTAAGGAGTATGCACCGATATTCTCCACCGATTCCGATGGAAAGGATTCCGTAACATTTATGTATAAGGGAATCAATGAGGCGGAGTCTGCTTATATGGGCACCAAGCCGACGGCCATTGGAGAGTACATGGTACGGGCAATCGTTCCCCAGACGGATACCTACGAGAGACTTATCGTCGAGAATTCCTTCCGGATCACCGCAAAGGAAGTGGCTACTGCGACTGTAAAGGTGGGAACTGTGCTGGTAGGAAAAACCTACACACCGGTGGTGACCACCGAGTCCGACGGAAAGGCAACCTTTGAGTATAAGGAGAAGGGTGCAGCGGACACGGCTTATACAGGAACACCACCGACTGCAGCCGGAAGCTACACCGTGCGCGCAACGGTTCCGGAGACGGAAACCTACGAAGCAATCGTCTGTGAGGGTGATTTCACCATCAGCAGATGGACCACCACTGCAACGCTGACCATATCGAATTCACGGGTAGGTGATGAATACGCACCGTCGCTTACGACGAATTCGGATGCAACGCCGCAGTATAAGTACAAGAAAAAGGATGCGGATGCTTCTGCCTTCACATCAACCAAGCCTACGGCTGCCGGAAGCTACACGGTACAGGTGATCCTTCCGGAAACCGATAAGTATAAGTCCTACACGGCCAAGGCGGATTTCGACATCGAAAAGAACGATGCCGCAGCTACGGTCAGTGTACCGGATACCACCGAAGGAACAAGATATACACCGACGTTGACTACAGACTCCGACGGAAAGAACTCGGCAGAATTTATGTACAAGAAGAGCACTGCCGATGATTCCACGTACAGCGAGACCCGGCCGACTAAAGCCGGAAGCTACACCGTACGTGTAACGATTCCGGAGACCGCGAAGTATAAGAAGGCGGTATGCACGGCAACCTTCAAGATCTACAAGGCTGCTTCGACTGAAGAAAAGAAGAAAGAGGAGAATAAAGAAGAGAAGCAGAACAAACCGGCGAAGTCGAAGAAGATGCCTGTCTCAAGTATTCAAATGAACGGGCATATTCCCTATGGAACGACCTATGAGCCACGGTTTAAGACGGATTCTGACAGTAAGGAGAAAGTGAAATTCTATTATAAAAATCAGGATACGAATTCGGGTTATTTCACCAAGAAGCCTGCTTCGCCGGGTACTTACGTGGTAGAGGTCCGGCTTCCGGAGACGGAAAATTATAAGGCGAAGACCTACAGGAAGACTTTTAGGATCGATTATCTCAGGGCACCCTCACCTGCGTATCATTTTAGCGGGACTTTAGGAAAGCATGATTATTATACCAGCGATATTAAGGTTATGGCACCGAGAGGATTTGAGATTTCCACCACTCCGGGCAAGGGCTATGGAGGGTCTGTAGCATATGACGATGTGAATAACGGAATCTACCTTCGCCGTAAGTCGGATGGGGCCATGACGGCGGCCATCCCGATCCGTGAGAGCCTGAAAAAGGATGCGGACAAGCCTGAAATGACAGGAAAGATCGTGGATGATAAGGGAAATGAACAGCCCTTTGCCCGGGATATCTATGCAAATGAGGTATCCTTCTCCATCCGTGATGAGCATCTGGTCAGTGTTCGCGTAAATGGTGTCCGTATGCAGATCGACGACAATCTGGCAGAGGTTCAGCTGGCAGCCGGCGGCGGAGAGGTGGACTACAGCATCGAAGCAGAGGATGAGGCGGGTAACGTATTCGTTATGACCATCCATCTGATGGCTGCCTGGATGAAGGACGGCGTTATGCCGGAGGGCGAGCAGGTAGTCCTGAAGAAGGGACGCAAGTACGGTCTTCGGGAAGGAAAATGGACCATCGGCGGTGAGCGGACCATTTATAACGGAGGCTCTTCATTCTACGTAAGAGAAGACAAAACCTGCAGCTTTAAAACGGTAAAATAAAATGAAGAATAAGTTAAAAGCATTAATCGAATCTCTGGTGGTAGGTCTACTGGTGTTCTTTCTGACCATCACCAATCTCTTCCAGTCCCTGGACTACATGGTAAGAGACCGTCTGTATCAGATGCCCAGAGGTATCAACAGCAAGATCAAGATCATTGGTATCGACGAGAAGACGCTGATGGAGCTGGGTCCCATTCAGACCTGGTCCAGAAGCCGCTATGCCGAGCTGATCGAGAAGCTGAACAGCTATCCGGAGGCCTGTCCGATGTTGATCGGTTTCGATATCCAGTTCACCGGCCGGGTAGACGAAGGTGATGATGCCTTTGCCGAAGCGGCAAAGAAGAGCGGAAATGTGGTTGTTGTGGAACAGCTGATCTACAAGGGCCGGGCGGTGATGGATGAGAACGGCTTACGGACCTATGACGGGGTAGATAATGTTGATGAACCCTTTGATGCCCTGTATGAGGCGACAAATGTGGGCTTCAGCAATGTTGCCCTGGATTCGGACGGTGTGGTAAGACGCATCAAGCCCACCGAGGAATACAACGGAAAGACCTATTCCATGTTCTCGAAGGTGCTCTATGATACCTATTGCAGGCTGCAGGGTACGGAGCCCCGGGAGATTCCGGTGGATAAGTACGGCATCAGTGTTATCAACTACTCCGGAAGACCGGGGGATTATGAGTGCGTCTCCATGGTGGATGTACTGAACGGAACCATCGACACACGTACCTTCAAGGACAGCATCATCCTGGTCGGGGCCTATGCACCCGGCCTGCAGGATAATTTCAACGTGCCCAACGGCGGAAGCAACATGATGTACGGGGTGGAGGTTCATGCGAACATCCTGCAGTCCTACATCCAGAACCGTTTTGCGGTGAACGGAAATCCCTATGTATTTGCCATCGTAACAGCGATCCTGGCCATGCTTCTGCATTATCTGTTCCGCAGACTGAAGATCTGGATGTCACTGATCCTGCTGGTTCTGGCGGTTTCTGCGGAGCTGGTGACCTGCGTCATTCTGAACAACAACGGTCTGACCTTCCATGCGGTATATTTCCCGCTGGTCATGGTATTGTCATTCTTCTATTCCCTGGCCATCGGTTTCATCCTGGAGCAGGCCAGAAGACGGAAGGTGATGAATGCCTTCAAAAAATATGTGGCACCGCAGATCGTGGACGAGATCTCCAAGAAGGGTGATTTCTCCATCAAGCTGGGAGGCGAGAACCGGGATATCGCAGTTCTTTTCGTGGATATCCGCGGATTCACCACCATGTCCGAGGCCCTGGAGCCGGAGCAGGTGGTGGCGATCCTGAATGAATATCTGAGCCTGACCACCAAATCCATCTTCGATAATCTGGGGACCCTGGACAAATTCGTCGGCGACGCCACCATGGCGGTCTTCAACGCACCCTTTGATCTGCCGGATTACGAATTCAAGGCAGTATGTGCCGCAATGGATATCGTGAAGGGCGGAGAAGCGCTGGAGAAGGATCTGCTGGAGAAGTACGGACGCAGCGTGGGCTTCGGTGTCGGTGTCCACTGCGGACCTGCCGTCGTTGGAAATGTGGGCTGTGAGGTCCGTATGGATTACACGGCCATCGGTGATACGGTAAATACGTCGGCCCGCCTGGAGGCAAATGCCAAGAAGGGCCAGGTGCTGATCAGCGATACGCTGTACGAACGCCTGAAGGACCGGCTGGTGGTAGAGGAGATCGGAGTGATCCCCCTGAAGGGAAAGAGCAACGGAGTCTTTGTATATTCCGTAAAGGAGGTCCTGAACAGGGAGCCTGCGGAAAAGGAGTCAGAGAATGCTTAAATTTCTTGGGCGAAGATCTGCTTTTCATGAAGAACAAAACAACGCATATTTTATAGACGGGGACCGGCTGGTCATGCTGGACTGCGCCATGAACGGATTTCATGTGATCCGCAGGGAAGGCCTGAAGAAGCTGGCGGAAGCTTACCGGGGTTCGGTGGACGCCGAGGAACCGAAGGAATTCGTCATTCTGGTGACCCATACCCACGGCGACCACATAGGCGGGATCCCCATGCTGATCCATTATGCATATTACGTCCTGAAGAAACCGGTGACGGTGGTGGCACCCTCGGAGGAAGTGAAGGAGGATATGGATTATCTCCTTCGGAGGATGGAGGGCTGTGCACAGGACGGATACAGGCTGCTGACCGTAGAGGAAGCAGGTTATGAGTTCGTGAAGGCTGCTATCCTCACAGAGCATGTGCCGGATCTGGCCGGACGCTGCTTCGGTTACCAGCTGGAGCTGGAGGGAAGAAATGTGATCTACACCGGAGACAGCTGTACATTGAAACCCTTCCTGCCTTATATAACGGAGGGAACGGTACTGTATACAGAGGTGTCCGCCTTTGACACACCGGTACATTTATATGTGGAAAGACTTCTGGAGCAGGAGGAATTCCTCCGGGAGAAGAAGGCAGAGGTCTACCTGATGCATCTGGACGATGAGGATCTGATCCTCGGGAAGACGAAGTCGGCAGGCTACCAACCGGCGCCGCTGGTAACATGGATTTAGAAACAGGGGGAAGAATCATGCAGGAGAACGAAAGAGTACTTACCGACATTTTTGATATCAGTGACAAGCTGTACCGGGAAATGTGCAGCAACAAGGAGAATGATCATGCAACGCTGTTCAGCTACCTGACGGAGCTGGGGCGCACCATGACGGACTCGGACCGTGCCAGCTTCTGGAAATGGGACCGGCGCCGGAATGAGCTTTGGACCACCTCCGCGACGGGTGTGGACAGGATCGTGATCCCGGACAATACGGGCCTTGTGGGCAAGGCGCTGAAGGAGCAGCGGGTGGTTGTGACCAACGATCCCTACAATGATCCGGATTTCAACTCCGCGGTGGACAAGAAGACCGGGTATGTGACGAAATCCGTACTGGTAATGCCGGTGGCAAATATTTACGGAGATTTCATCGGGGCATTCCAGATCATCAATAAGAACAATGACCAGGGCTTCGATGAGGTGGAGGATGTGAGACGTCTCTCCCTTGCGGCACTGATCTGTGGCATCGCTCTGGAGTCCGAGACCTTCCTGGAGGATTCCCACCATGACAAGCTGACGAAGCAGAAGAACCGCATGGGCTTCTACAGTGATTTCAGCCGGAGATATTCGAAGGTGCTGGATGAGGGCCGCCCCATCAGCCTGTACATCTCCGATATCGATAAGTTCAAGCGTGTAAATGATACGTATGGCCACAATGCGGGCGACGTGGTCCTTTCCACCGTGGCCCAGACCATGGCAAAGGCCTGCTCGGACAATGAGGTTGTCTACCGCTGGGGTGGTGAGGAGTTCATCATGATCATGGTGGACAGCACCCTGGAGCAGTGCGTGGCCAAGGCGGAGGAGATCCGGCAGACCATCATGGAGACCCCCTGCGATTCGGAAGGCACCATCATCAACGTGACCATGAGCTTCGGCTGTGTTCAGTTCGACAGAGAGAAGTCCATCGAGGACAATATCAGCGTCGCAGACGGCTTCCTGTATACCGCGAAGGAATCCGGACGAAACAGAGTCATCTGGGAATAAAGCGCAAAATCGGGGACGCAGGTGAAAAATCGGGGACGGTTCCGGACAGTCCGGAACCGTCCCCGGGCAGTCCGGAACCGTCCCCAAATTTTTCGCAGGAGAGTAGATAGAATGGTAACCGAGAAACGATTTCAGATACAAATGACGAAGGAGGCGCTGACCGGCTTTATGGTCACTTCCTACTATAGCCGGCTGGGCGGGATCTTCAGTATCCTGCTGGGTCTGGCGGGTGTGGTGATGGCCGTGCGGGAGATCTTCTTTCGTGACCACACGGATATCCCCAGTCTGGCTGCATATGTGATCATCGCGCTTTTCTGCCTGCTGGTGAATCCCCTGACTCTGCGCGCCAGGGCGAAGAAGCAGATGGAGACAAGCCCGTCCTATCAGAGCCCCATCGAGTATACCCTGCATCCGGAATATCTGGAGGTCTGTCAGGGAGAAGAGCATCTGGAGGTGGGCTGGGAGCTGATCTACAAGATCAAAATGAACAAGAGTATGGTGGCGATTTATACCAGTAAGATCAATGCCTTTGTCTGGCCCCTGTCCGAGCTGGGTGACGAGAAGGCCAGTATCCTGTCCCGGGTGGTGCAGTATACCCAGGAGTTTCATCCGATCCTGTCCGGGAATCTGAAGAAATACCGGACTTCGGGTACGCAGTAAGCCGTTAGGATCGATGAAGGGATAAAAGAGGTTCGGATAAGAGGAAGAAAGATGGACAAGTTGGAAATAGAGACACACAGTCCGGCGGAGACTGCCGCATTTGCAAAGAGCCTTGCAGAGAAGGCGGAGGGCGGCGAGGTCTACTGCCTGGACGGGGATCTGGGCGTCGGGAAAACCGTATTCGCCCAGGGCTTCGGAAGCGGGCTTGGGATCACGGAACCCATGGCCAGCCCTACATTTACCATACTGAAGGAATATCATGCGGGGAGACTGGCGCTGTATCATTTCGATGTATACCGCATCGGCTCCGAGGATGAGATGGAGGAGATCGGCTTCTATGATCTGGTGGGAAATCCGGAAGGGGTTTCGCTGATCGAATGGTCCAAGCTGATCGAAGGGATCCTGCCGAAGGATGCCGTGCATGTAACCATAGAGAAGGACCCGGAGAAGGGCTTCGATTACCGAAGGATCCGGGTTATGTGACGGAGTGAATGTCCCACTGTCGCGCGGAGGTATCATTATGCAGTATAGAAATGATAAGCACGGTGAGAAGATTTCGATGCTCGGCTACGGCTGTATGCGTTTTACGAAGAAGGGCACGGGGATCGACCTTCGGAAGGCGGAGCGGGAGATCCTGACGGCGTATAAGGCGGGGGTCAATTATTATGACACCGCCTATATCTATCCCGGAAGTGAGGTGGCGCTGGGGAAGATCCTGGCGAAGCATCATCTCAGGGAAAAGGTAAATATTGCAACCAAGCTTCCCCAGTACCTGATCAGGAATCGGGAAGCACTGGATAAATATTTCAACGAGGAGCTGTCCCGGCTGCAGACGGATTACGTGGACTACTATCTGATGCATCATCTGACGGATGTGGCCATGTGGGAGAAGCTGAAAGCCGTGGGGATCCTGAAATGGATCCGGGAGAAGAAGGCGTCCGGTGCCATCCGGAACATCGGATTCTCCTATCATGGGAATACCGAGAATTTCCTGAAGATCCTAAATGATTATGACTGGGATTTCTGCCAGATTCAGTACAATTATCTGGACGATGTGTCCCAGGCGGGCGTGAAGGGACTGAAGGCAGCGGCGGAGAAGGGGATCCCGGTGGTCATCATGGAACCTCTCCGTGGCGGCAAGCTGGTGAACCTGCTTCCCCCGCGGGCGAAGCGGGCCATCGAGAAATACGGAAACGGCTGGTCGCCGGCAGAGCTGGCCTTCCGCTGGCTGTACAACCAGCCGGAGGTGACCTGTGTGCTGTCGGGCATGAATTCCGTGGAAATGGTACGTGAGAACTGCCGGGTGGCGAGTGAAGCCACGGCGGGACATTTTACAAAGAGAGATTTTAAGCTGATCGAGGTGGTGAAGCGGGAGATCCGCGCCAGGGAGAAGGTGGGTTGCACCGGCTGCCGGTACTGCATGCCCTGTCCCAAGGGCGTGGATATTCCGGGGGCGTTCCAGTGTTACAACACCATGTTCATCGAG
>CADBRW010000152.1 GCA_902797155.1 uncultured Lachnospiraceae bacterium | reverse complement strand
CTGAGGGATACGCCCGTCAGCACGACTACCTTTGAACCAAGCTTGGCCAGGCGGTCCAACATTTCCTTAATGTAATCCTCATCGTATTCCGTCTTGTACTCCATATCCGTCATGAACGCTGCCTCGGTGATGTTCGGCACGATGATGTCTGCGCTGCCGCAGAGTCCTGCGTTCAGCTTCGCATACTCCATGTCAAACGCCGGATAAAGCTTGCCGTTATCGGCCATGACCGGATCGATGAAGATCAGTGTATCGTCTGTTTTGAACATGTCGAAGATTTTCTTCGTGATCTCGATCTCCTCTGCAGATCCCAGATATCCGGTATAGATGGCGTCAAATGTTACGCCCTCGGACTTCCAATGCTCAACGATGGGGATCAGCTGATCCGTCAGATCCTTCACCGTAAAATTCTTAAACATGGTGTGGGTGGACAGAACCGCCGTCGGCAGGATCACAGTCTCAACGCCCATGGCGGAAATAACCGGCAGGGCAACGGTAACAGAGCATTTGCCCAGGCAGGAAATGTCCTGGATCGTAAGTATCTTCTTCATGGTTTGTGCCTCCTATAAAAATCATATACGCCGTAGTATACTCTTCTTTTGCACATTTGAAAAGAGGGATTTTACGATTTTACCTATCTTTTTACTAGGCGATGCAAGATTGCATGGTCGTAACACTTTTGTAATGGGGTCTGACCCCGTTAAGATCATCTCTCCGCCAGCATCTCCTCGGCCTTCTTCCGAGCCGCGTCCGTCACCTGGCCGTTCTCGTCGATCACGCGGTAGCTCATGACACTGCGCAGCTTCTCAGACATGACCGTAGCCCTGCGGAACAGGCTGATGTCCTCGGAGTTATACTGAGCGAAGCTGGTACCCCGGCGCTCGATGGTATTCCGCATATCCTCGTTCATCAGCACCATCTTCGAATCCAACATCGCCAGCTCCTGATAGAAGCCGGTCAGGATATAGCCGATGTCACGCACCCGTGCAGAATCCTCATTCATCTGCTTCGTCATGGCTGCCGCCGTCTTCTTATCCCAGGCAGCCCCTGCCGCCTTCTGACGGATGTTCTCACCCGGGAGCATGGAGCCGTCCTCCTTCGGATACTCCGCCTCCCACAGGGTCCGCTCCAGATCCGACATGCCCGTCGCATCCAGAAGGCTCTCTGTGATCCGTACCGTATCCAGCAGGATCACATCCTTCATACGGTTGTACGCCGCGATGAGTGCCGTAACGCGCTCATAATTCTTCGCCAGCTGGTCCGCCGCTGCCACGCAGTCCGACGCTGCCGCCTCTCTCTGATGTCCAAAGAATAAAAATGCCATATTACTCCCCCCTGCTGACCATCATGTCTTTTGCATTGGCGGAAATGATATCCCGCCGCTCCTTCAGGTTCTTCAGCTGTGGCGCAAGATCCGGATTCGTCGCGATTTTCGTCTGAAGAAATGCGATCTGACGCCCTACAGCAGCTTCCGCCTGCATGGTGCGTTCCATTTTCAGGAAATCCTTCTCGTCCAGCTCCAGCTTCCGGCGCACCTCGTCGATCAGCCGCCTCTCCCCGTCGTTGTAGTCCTTGTCGCAGAGAGCAATGGCCAGCATATTCCACACCAGCAGACGTCCCGGGATCATATCCTCGGTCATTACGTCTGACAGGTCCTCCAAATCGCGGGCCGTCATGTCCAGCAGTGCAAATACCGGATCCCCCTCCGGTTTGGTGAGCGCGATATTCCTGCACTCCCATAAAATGTCGTTCCTGTAGCTGTCATAACGGTCATCGATGATCCGTCCCAGCTCATCAAATGTGGATCTCTCCGTGTCTGTGATGATCCCGTCCGCAGCCATCATGTAGTACAGGATCTTCAGCGCGCTTTTCTTCCTGATCAGTTTCATACCCTTCTCCTTTGATCATGTGTTCCCGTCAATTGACAGATATCCGCTTGAATGATACAGTATTGTCGCAACATAAATATTATATCCGAAAGCATCTGACATGAAAAGCAAAATGACATCATCCTTAATAAAATTTCTTACGATCTTCTTTCTCTCAGTGGCGATCCTCGCAGGGACTCTGCTCATCCTCCGTCCGAAAATGAAGACGCTGGACATTCACCATTCCATGGCAAATGAGTATACGTCCTTTAAAGTGGACTTCGACCCCGTAGGCATAGCCGAGGTCGAAGATGCCTACCAGGAGGACGGTGTCGTTCACGTGATCCTTCGTCCGGTTCAGGAAGGTGAAACCTCCGTTATAGTCTATTGTAACCATAATTATGCCGAAGCAGGCGCAGACAGTTTTAACGATTTCGCCGTGGTTGACCGTTTCGGTATGATGCATACCGCCACCTATGATTTCAACGGCGTACAGATCTTCATCCTCGCCATGGGGCTGGTATTTCTTTTCAGTGCGGTCGCGCTGTTCTTCTGGCATCACAGAAGTCGCAAAGCCGCCTTCTTCTCATATAAACGCATACTGGACTTCGGTCTGGGGATCTTCTTCCTGATCCAGGCCCTGGTTCTGATTGCTGCCGCAATTCTGGCCTTTATGCGTCCGGACCTGCAGATCCGCGGAGAGCATTTCTTCCGGCTCACCACCCTTTCCATGTCCTACCTCTCGATCCTGTCCTTCCCGGTACTTTTCATCTTCTGTCTGCTCATCAGTCTCAGCAATCTGTCACTGATGAAGAAGGAAGGACGCCGATTCTCCAACACCCTGGGGATCCTGCTCAGTATCCTGCTGATGCTGGGGATCATTGCCTGCGCCGTCATGCTGTACACCTTCCCCATGACCTTGGATCTCAACGCAAAGGATATCACACTGATCCTGATCCGTGGTATCGTATCGACTCTGTTCTTCTATTTCGAATGCAATCTGTTCTCCACCCTGCTGCACTGCCAGCTGGCCGGACGTCACACCCCCGCGTATGACAAGGACTATCTGATCATCCTGGGCTGCGGCATCCGTGAGGACGGAACCCTCTATCCCCTGCTGAAGGGCAGGGCGGACCGTGCCATTGCCTTCTACAAGGCTCAGCTGGAGGCCACGGGAAAGAAAGCCTTCTTTGTCCCCTCCGGCGGGCAGGGCGATGACGAATGCATGCCCGAGGGCGAAGCCATCCGCAACTACCTCGCATCCCAGGGAATCCCTGAAGAACAGATCCTGCCGGAGACCAGATCCGTGAATACGCTGCAGAACATGCAGTTCTCAAAAGCGGTCATCGAGGAAAATGTGGGAAGCACTGAGCTTGCCAATAACATCGCCTTCTCCACCACCAACTACCATGTCTACCGCGCAGGCATCCTGGCCTCCGACGCAGGCATGAACGCAGACGGCATGGGTGCCAAGACCAAATGGTACTTCTGGCCCAACGCCTTGATCCGCGAATTCATCGGCATGCTGGCCCGTGAGTGGAAGCTTCATCTGGCGATCATCATCGTCATCACCCTCCAGGCCGTATTCACCGGCAACATCCAGTGGCTGTTCCAAATATTCTAATGGTCTTCCCGCGAATGTCATGACCGGCTATGCCGGTCATTCCCCAGTTCTCCGTGATAATCAAAAACCCCCGCAAATGCGGGGGTTTTGTGAT
>CADBRW010000151.1 GCA_902797155.1 uncultured Lachnospiraceae bacterium | reverse complement strand
GTATATGCGGATCAGATCACGGTTCCGGGAGCGAATGTGCAGGTGGTTGCAAATGCCCAGCAGGCCCTGATGAGCTATGAGTCCGGCGGCCTGGACGTCACATCTATATCGGGAGAGCTGGCGGAGTTGACCGTTGATGATCCCGAGCTTACGCAGTTTCCCGGAGCTTCCAGCTTCTTTCTGTTCCTGAACCTTAAGAACTGCAAAGCTCTGGGGAACAAGAATATCCGTATGGCCCTCGCCAAGAGCATTGACCGGGAGTCCATCGTGAAAAATGTGACGAGAGCCGGAACCACTCCGCTGTCGCGTATGAGTCCGTCTGGTTATTACAAGATGAAAGACGGAACGGATTTCTCCGCAGACGCCGACCGGTATCAGAAGCAGATGGGATATGATCCGGCTGCTGCAGCCGAGCTGTGGAAGAAGGGGCTGGAGGAGCTTGGGGTGACAAGTGTTGGTCTGACCCTGGTTTTCCCTTCCAGCCAGAGCAGCCTGATGGAAGCCTACGCAAACCAGATGACAGGAAATCTTCCGGGGCTGGCAATCGAGCTGAAGGCCGTTACGCAGAAGGAAGTAAGTGAAACAAGAGCCAGTGGCGATTTCGATATGCTCTTCTACGGGTGGGCGGCGGACTATGCGGATCCCACTGCGTTTCTTGCATTGTACATCTCCTCCGCCACTGATGTGGGATATCATAATCCGGATTATGATGCGATGTATGATCAGATTCAGGGTAAGGACCTGGTGAATGATCCTGAAAAACGGGATGAACTGATGCAGAAGGCGGAGGATATGCTGATGGATGATGCGGCATTTATCCCGTTGTTCTCCAGGGGAGAGGCTTATCTTATCAAGAAAAACGTGACAGGCTTCCAGATGACTCCCACGGGGATCGGCTGTGTTCTGGTCGGTCTCAGGAAGGAGGTGGACTGATGGGTAGATATATCGCCAAACGTCTGATCATCTCCGTGATCACGCTGTTTGTGATCCTTCTGGTGCTGTTCCTGCTGCTGCAGTTCATGCCGGGATCACCCTTCAATGATGACAAGCTGTCTCCGGATCAGGTGGCCATGCTGAAGGAGAAGTACGGCCTGGACAAACCGGTGATCCTTCAGTTCTTCACCTATGTGGGGAACATGTTCAAGGGGGATCTGGGGGTCAGCTATTCCCTGTCACCGAATACTCCCATCACGGAGCTGCTGGTGAACCGTTTTCCCATCACTCTGAAGATCGGCTTCTTCAGCATGGTGCTGGGAACCCTGGCAGGGCTGCTGCTGGGATTCCTGACAGCCTTCTTCAAAAATAAGGTGCTGGGATTCTTCTATCACGTGCTGACACTGCTGGGAATCGCGGTTCCGTCCTACCTCTTTGCCATGTGCTTCTCGTACTTCCTGGGATATAAGAGTGCGTTATTCCCGCTACTGTATGATTTCCGTTCTTCCTTCAGTTCCTCGGTGATGCCGGTGGTGGCCATGAGCCTGGGGGTTATGGCGGTGATCGCACGGTTTGCCAAGGCAGAGGCAAGCGACGTAATGAAGTCGGATTACGTGCTTCTGGCAAAATGCCAGGGACTGTCTAACCGGACCATCATTTTAAAGTACGTTCTGAGAAATTCGCTGATGCCGGTCATCACCGTGATGGCCAGTCTGCTGGTGGCACTTCTCACAGGATCTCTGGTGATCGAGCAGATGTTTTCCATCCCGGGTGTCGGCGGTCTTCTGACTAACGCTATCAGCGCAAATGACTACAGTGTTGTGATCGCACTCAGCTTTGTCTATTCAGCACTCTATATCGTGGTGATGCTGATCCTGGATATCCTGTACTGTGTGATCGATCCGCGGGTTCGTCTCGGCGGAAAGCCTGAGTAGGAAAGGGGGAGTACATATGGCATCAAAGAAAAATGAAGCTGTTATGGCCGTGGACGGATATGTTCCGCAGCCGGAAGATTTTGTACTTGCTCCTGCGGAACTGAAGAAGTCGGTTCAGGCTGAGGCCATCGGAGGAGTAAAGCATGAGACACTGAAGCGGTTCTTTGCGCAGAAGTCGGCAGTGGTGGGACTGGTGATCCTGGGACTGCTGGTGATTCTCAGTATTGTGGGTCCCTATATCTCAGGGCATTCCTATGACGAGCAGGACCTTTCACGGGTGAATCTTGCGCCAAGAGTTCCCGGACTAGCTTCCATGGGGATCCTGGACGGTACCGAGTCCGTTCCGAAGACGAACGGTGTTGTAAAGGAGAATAAATACGAGGAACTGGGAATTACGGATACTTACTATCTGTTCGGAACGGATTCTCTGGGACGGGATATGTTTTCCCGCTGCTTTATGGGACTTCGGATCTCGCTGGTCATCGCACTTCTTGCGACGGTCATCAATCTGATCATCGGAATGAACTACGGTATCATTTCCGGTTATTTCGGCGGAATGACGGATATCTTCATGCAACGGACGGTGGATGTCATCGGAAGTATTCCGACCCTGGTTGTGGTGACACTGCTGATGCTGGTACTGAAGCCGGGCATGGGCTCCATCATTGTGGCGCTGATGCTGTCAGGCTGGATCCAGATGAGCCTGATCTCCAGAGCGGAGGTCATGAAGGTGAAGGAGCTGGAGTACATCCAGGCGGCCAGGACCATGGGCGCAGGACATGCACACATCATTTTCCGGGACATCGTACCGAATATCCTGGGCAAGCTGGTGACCCAGATCATGCTGAGCATCCCGGCTGCGGTATTCCTGGAGGCGTTCCTCAGCTTCGTAGGCCTTGGTATGCCGGCAGGCTCCTGTTCCCTCGGAACTCTGCTTTCCGATGGCTTCCAGAATGCCCTGCTGCATCCCTATAAGCTGCTTCCGGCGGCAACCGTCATGATACTTCTGATGGTCGGTTGTCATCTGGTAGCCGAAGGCGTTAAGAAGGCAAATGAATAGCAATATTGTGTCACATGGAATGTGATCAACAAAGAATGCCGTACTGACAACATGGAAATGTGTCAGTACGGCATTCCTTTTATAATATACGACACAGGCGATGTCCCTCTGTCGTGCTTGAAGCCATGCTTACCGGGTTACGCTTTCTCCCGGGTGTTCGATCAGCTCGGTGGTCAGCATGTCATTTACGACCTTGATCACGTCATCCGGATCCAGACCGTGTACATAGCTTGCCTCCTCGACGCTCTCATACAGAGCCACGCCGCAGGTGACACAGTGCATGCCTACGGAAAGCAGTGCCTTTGCGGCTTCCGGATAGATCTCGATCACATCGCCGATCAGCATATCCTTTGTGATGAACTGACGGATCCCGTCCTCATCAACGGGAAGATCCTTGTACTTCTCAGCCGGATCCACAGCTGCAGGAGTTTCCTCTGCAGGAGTGACGGTGCTTTCTGCTGCCACATTTTCCTTATCGGTTCCCTTATGAATTTCATCCCATGACAGGAATTCTTTTTCCATTCTTTTTGCCTCCGTGGGGTGTCCGATCGGCCCCTTTTCATTTCTACTAAGAGAATGTAACGCAACTCACGGTTGTTTGTCAAGGATTAAAGATGCCTTTTTCATGGTGAGAATGTACAAAACATCACGTATTTTCCCGCTTTTTTCTATCTCCTGCGGTTTGACACATGGAAAAGGAAAGTGGTATACTTGTGAAGTGTGTATACCCGCATAATTATGTAGGAAATCGTTCCCCGAAGCGCAAGTGGCCGGGACGATGGAAAATAGAAATCGAAAGGAACAACCGACTATGTACGACAAGGTTTCGAACAAGCTGGCCTTTGTTGAAAATGAGGCGAAGGTGCTGGAGTTTTGGAACGAGAACAAGGTATTCGAGAAGAGTATCGAGGAGAAGCAGGATCTTCCTGTCTATACCTTCTATGACGGTCCTCCGACCGCAAACGGTAAGCCGCACATCGGGCATGTGCTGACACGTGTCATCAAGGATATGATCCCGCGGTACCAGACCATGAAGGGTCACAAGATCATTCGTAAGGCCGGATGGGATACCCACGGACTTCCGGTGGAGCTTGAGGTCGAGAAGGAGATCGGTATCGACGGCAAGGAGCAGATCGAGGAGTACGGCATCGAGCCCTTTATCAAAAAATGTAAAGAGTCCGTATGGCAGTACAAGGGGATGTGGGAGCAGTTCTCCGGCAAGGTCGGTTTCTGGGCCGACATGGATGATCCC
>CADBRW010000150.1 GCA_902797155.1 uncultured Lachnospiraceae bacterium | reverse complement strand
GAAGCTGAAGGGGATAAAGAACCTGTATGTGGCAGGACAGTGGACCAATTCCCCGGGTGGACTGCCGGTGGCAGCGGCCAGCGGAAAATTTGCGGTACAGCGGATCCTGAAGGATGAGAAGAAGGATTACATGGCTTTCGGGAAGAACGGAAAGATCCACGGTGTTATGGCGACAGAATAGAGGAGACGATACATGACGAGAAAAGAACAGAAGGAGGAGCGGCGGAACGCCATCCTCATGACAGCCCTGACGCTCTTCGTGGAGCGGGGCTACTATGATACGAAGATCGCGGATATCGCGGCGGCGGTGCCCATGAGCACCGGCCTGATGTTCCACTATTTCGAATCCAAGGAGGAGCTCCTGCTGGAGCTTGTGAAAATGGGGGCCGCCGGGGCCAGATCAGCGGCGCCCGGAGCCACAGCGGGTAAAGCAGATGTGACGGAATCCGTCGCCATGCTCCGTCCGGACATTTATCTCACCAAATTCCTGGAGCAGCTCTTCGCCTATGCGAAGGAGCAGCCCTGGGTATTCAACATGTTCGTGCTGATGGGCCAGGTGCGCCGTGCGGGGATGCCGGAGGAGGCGCGGAAGGTGGCACTGTCCGTCACTTCCATAGATGACACGGCGAAAATGATACGCATGGGCCAGAAGCAGGGCGTATTCCGAAAGGGAGATGCGAAGCTCCTGTCCCGGTGCTTCTGGGCGGCGGTGCAGGGAGTCATGGAAGAGATGGCCATGGATAAAGAGATGAAAACGCCGGATCCGGCGTGGATCGTGGCAATGCTGAAGGCATGAGATACCGGCGGCTGTTTTTGGGTAAGTGCTTCATTTTCGTAAATCACTGAATAAAGGAGTTTATCTTGAATGTCAGAGAATAGGAAGGTTCCAAATACCAGGGCGCTGCTTCCCATCGCCGTATTCCTGATCCTGTACCTCGGAAACGGAATCTATTTCGAGTATATCAACCCTAAGGAGGGGGTCATGGGCTTCTATGTGGTATCCGTGGTGCTGGCTTTCTCCATAGCACTGATCGTTGCATTTCTGCAGAACCGGTCCCTTGGCTTTGAGGAGAAGATCCACATCTGTGCCACCGGCATCGGCGATGACAATATCGTGATCATGCTGTTCATCTTCATCCTGGCAGGCGCCTTCAGCGGGATCGCCGGCGCGGCGGGAGGAGCCGACAGCATGGCAAATCTGCTGCTCAGTATAATTCCCGGACGCTTTGCGGTTCCCGGACTCTTTCTTATTTCCTGTCTGATCTCCATGTCCATGGGAACCAGCGTCGGGACCATTACCGTCCTTGCGCCCATTGCCGTGGAGGTGGCGGATAACGGCAGCATTTCCACGGCACTCTGCGTAGGTGTTGTGGTGGGAGGTGCCATGTTCGGTGACAATCTGTCATTCATTTCCGACACCACCATAGCGGCCACAAAGACCCAGGGTGTGCAAATGAAGGACAAGTTCAGGACAAATGTGCGTCTGGCCGTGCCTGCGGCCGCCATCACGCTGGTGATCCTGATGGTGCATGCCTTCACCGAGGGCGGGGCTGATGTGGGAAACCTGGATTACAATATCTGGCAGGCTCTGCCGTACTTTATCGTTCTGGTCCTTTCCGTCCTGGGGATCAACGTGTTCCTGGTGCTGCTGATCGGCTGTCTGCTCTTTGTCATCACGGGGGCTGCCACGGGAATGATCACCTATTCCACAGCCCTTTCCTCCATGGGAAATGGGATCGCCGGAATGTTTGAGACCATGATCGTAACGGTACTGGTCGCTTCCATCGCAGCCCTGATCAAAGAGAACGGAGGCTTCGAGGCTGTGCTTTCCCTGATCCGGAAGAAGGCGGGATCGAAGAGAGGAGGCATGTTCGGCATCGCCTTCCTTACGGCGTTTATGGATGTGGCAACGGCGAATAACACGGTTGCCATCGTCATTGCAGCGCCCATCGCGAAGGAGATCAGTGAAGAGTACGGAGTGGAGCCGCGGAAGGTGGCTTCCCTGCTGGACACCTGCTCCTGTATCGCGCAGGGAATCATTCCCTATGGCGCGCAGCTGCTGGTTGCCTCGAATCTTGCGGGAATTGCCAGCTTCAACCTGATCCCGTGTCTGATCTATCCGTTTATCCTGATCCTCTTTGTCATCCTCTCCATCGTGAGGGAGAAGACGAAGTGAAAAATGGGGGACGCAAGGATGGGGTCAGACCCCGTTACAGAATTGTTACAAACATGACTGTTCGTAACAATTCTGTAACGGGGTCTGACCCCATCCATCATCCTTGCCGTTACAGCGCGGCCTTCAGCAGCTTGCAGGTTTCGGCCTGTTCCTCGTCTGTCGGCTTGCCCTGCTTCCATGTGAGTCCCAGCTTGTCGCCCTTGAACCGCGGGATGATGTGGGTATGGAAATGGAATACGGTCTGGCCTGCAGCCAGCTCGTTGTTCTGCAGCACATTTACGCCGTCGCAGTGGAAGGTGTCTTTCATGGCGATGGCGATTTTCTTTGCCAGGGGAAGGACTTTTGCTGCGGTCTCCTCCGGCAGTTCGTAAAGATTGTCAGAGTGCTGTTTCGGGATGATCAGCGCGTGGCCCCGGGCAGCCGGTGCCGCATCCAGGATCACGGCAAAATCCGCATCCTCGTAGATCATATTTGTGGCGAAAACGCCGTTTGCAAGTTTGCAGAAGATACAATCGTCTTTTGTCATAATAGGTTCCTCCGTAGCATAGATTCATTACCCTTAATCATAAAGCATTTCCGCACATTTTCCAACAGGAAATTGTTTGACAGGGGATGCATGCAAAAACTATAATAATTCTGTATTGGTGCTTATAAACGACGCGAAAGATGAGGTGCTTTATGCGACGAAATATACGTTCCTTTTTGGCTGTGACCCTGGCGGCTGTCATGACCGTTAGCGGACTGGTGACCGGCGTGCCCTGGGATACGGCATATGCAGACGTTATCACCATTGATGACGAGTTTGAAGATTCCAATTTATGCGATTATCTGAGGGAAAATGTGGATCAGAACGGCGATGGGATCCTTTCGGATACGGAGATCGCCGCTGTTACGGAGTTGGATCTCAGCTACCTTGATATTCAGTCCGTCTCGGGCATTAAGATCTTCTACAATCTGACGACTCTCAGCTGTAATGGCAATCAGATCACGGACCTCGATATGAGTGGGATGAAAAAGCTGGAGGATCTGATGTGTTATGATAATCCGCTGGAGACGCTGGATATTACCAGCTGTTGGAATCTGACCAGCCTGCTCTGCGATCCATCACGTGAGGGCGAACGGTTTGACCACTGGGAAGACGACAGAGGAAATGTGTATACGGAGCTGCTTCCCGAGGATCTGGATATGACGGATATTCAGTGCTTTACCTCCTACTGGACCTATGCCCCGAAGATCACCATCGATCTGAACGGCGGAACGGTCTATGACGTTTCTGAAGATCAGATGCGGACGGGCTCCTTCGAGGTGACCTTCTATGGTGGCTGGGACATCTACTGTCCCTTCGACGGAGATGACGACCGCGCCTATTACCGCATGCAGCGGAGAGAAGGAATGGAGCTGGATGGCTGGGAGGTCATTTCCGGTACAAATGTGGGGCATATCTATTCCACAAGTGAGCTTTTTGATGAGTACATCCCTGAGGAAGACGGAGAGATCCGGGCAATTTGGAGCGAGACACCCGAGGAAATTGAGATTAATGATACCAATTTCCCGGATGACACCTTCCGGAGTTATGTTCTCAGTGTGATCGATACGGACGGAAGCCTGTCGCTGAGTATGGAGGAACGGAAGGCGGTCGAGAGGATCGATTTGGCAAACTATACTGATACCGCAAGTATTGAAGGTATCCGGTGCTTCACGGAGCTGAAGGAGCTGGATGTCCTGAAATGTAAACTGCAGGTGCTGGATCTTTCTTCGAATACGAAGCTTACCTCGCTGGTCTGCAGCTACAATGAGCTTACGTATCTCAATGTGAAGAACAATCACAATCTGCTTCATCTGCTCTGCGAGTACAATCAGCTCCAGGAGCTGAATCTCTCCGGAAATCCGGAGCTGCAGGATCTGATCTGCGGAAATAATCCTCTGGATTATTTGGATCTCAGCAACTGTTCGGAGCTCATTGCTCTTTTCTGTGAAAACGATGGTCTTTACGAGCTGGATCTGGAGAATAACAGAAAGCTTGTGACACTGTTCTGTGAATCGAACCGGCTTACAGAGCTTGATCTGAAAAATCAGACCAACCTAAACTATCTGTCCTGTCCGTCAAATCAGATCTCAAAGCTCGATGTGAGTGTATGTCGAAACCTGAGTTATTTCTACTGTTACGAAAATGAGCTGACGTCATTGGATCTTTCCAACAATACAAAACTGGTTGAGTTGAACTGTCATGAAAATCTGCTTTCCGAATTGGATCTTCAAACGAATTCATTACTGACATACCTGAACTGTATGCGCAATCGCCTGAAAGTACTGAACACATCGGGGAATCCGGAGCTGGAGAATCTGCTCTGCTATGAGAACTCCATCAGTGAGCTTGATATTTCGAATAATAATAAGCTGAAGAATCTGTACTGTAGTAACAATCGGTTAAGCTCTCTGGATGTTTCGAACAATCCGCTTCTGACGTATCTTAGTTGCAGCGGGAATCAGATCAAATATGTGGATCTGAGAAATATGGAGGAGGATACGACGGCCTATATCGATGAGGGGAGTTTCCTGGTCCGTTCGGATGATGGCCTTGGTTGGAGGACCGTGAAGGCCGGTACAACAGACGAGAAGAAATACTACGTGGTAGATGATGGCGGAACACCCAAGACCTCCCATCTTGCAACGGGCGTTGTAGCCATAGACGGAGATGAGTATTATTTCGATTCCACAGG
>CADBRW010000149.1 GCA_902797155.1 uncultured Lachnospiraceae bacterium | reverse complement strand
GGCAAGACCGGCGTGTACGGGCTGGATACCCGGACGGGAGAGCATTTTATCTATCAGAATGACCGTGTGGATGCTGCGTTCCACGGAACCGGCGATATCTTCGCATCCGTAGCTGTAGGCGGACTCACCAGAGGGCTTTCCATGGAGAAGGCTTTTGCGCTGGCAGCTGATTATACTGCTGAGACCATTCGCGTGACCAAGGAGGATCCGAAGGAGCCCTGGTACGGCGTAAACTTCGAGCAGACCATCCCGCAGCTGGTAAGCCGGCTGACGGTGGATCTGGCGTGTGAATGAGCCATGCATAATAACAGAAAGGATCGGGTGTGAGCTTGCTCAGAAACCCGGTCCTTTCTGTTATTATATACGGCGAAGCCGCGACCTCGACCGAAGCGGAGCGAAGGGAGAGGCATGCAGAGCTCATTCATGAATGCATAATAACAGAAAGAGCCGGAATTCCGCACAAGGAATTCCGGCTCTTGTATTGTGATCGGAATGACAGGACTTGAACCTGCGACCTCTTGACCCCCAGTCAAGCGTTCTACCACCTGAACTACATCCCGATTTCGGATACGAGCAGTTATCGATCCCTGCCGCATGCAACGGTTTGGAAAGATATGTTCGCATCAGACGCAAGTTATATAGTACAACGAACCGGCGAAAGATGCAAGCACATTTTACATTTTTCAGGACAGGTTTCCGGATGGGTAAAATTGGGGACGGTTCCGGACTGTCCAGAACCGTCCCCGAATTTTACACCAAATCTGACAGGATCCGTAGTTTGGCGGTTGAAATGGCAGGTGTTATTTGGTACGATAGGGCGGAGTGATTCATTTCTTTAACAGGAAGAAAATGAACGGAAAGGGACTATGAACATGGAAGAGAAGAAGAGAGGGTCCTTCGGGGGCTCCCTTGGGTTTGTACTTGCAGCGGCCGGCAGTGCGGTCGGTCTTGGAAATATCTGGCGTTTCCCGGCGCTTGCGGCAAAGGACGGCGGCGGACTGTTCCTGATGATCTATCTGATCCTGGCAGTAACCTTTGGATTCACACTGCTTCTGACAGAGGTTGCCATCGGCCGGAAAACCAAGCAGAGTCCGCTCACAGCCTATGGAAGGATCCATAAGAAGGCCGGCTGGATCGGCGGATTCGCCTGTGCGGTACCTTTTATCATCATGCCCTACTACTGTGTTATCGGTGGCTGGGTACTGAAGTATTTTATCGTATTCCTGACGGGACAGGGAGATGAGGCAACGGAGGACGGGTTCTTCGGCGGGTTCATCACGGACCAGTATCAGCCCATCATTTTCACGGTGATCTTCCTGGCTCTCTGCGCAGTCATCATTTTCTTCGGCGTTGGTAAGGGCATCGAGCGTGTATCCAAGGTGATCATGCCCATCCTTCTGGTGTTGGTCATCGGTATCTCCATCTATTCCCTGACTCTTTCCCACACCGATGCACAGGGCGTGACCACAACCGGTATGGACGGTCTGAAGGTGTACGTGGTGCCGGATTTCGAAGGGATCACATTTAACAGGGTAATTAC
The DNA here is from genome assembly GCA_902797155.1 of uncultured Lachnospiraceae bacterium. Classification (GTDB taxonomy): domain Bacteria; phylum Bacillota; class Clostridia; order Lachnospirales; family Lachnospiraceae; genus Eubacterium_Q. Next base: position 859 of record CADBRW010000149.1, on the reverse strand, counting down.
AACCATCATGGATGCGCTGGGGCAGCTGTTCTTCAGTATCAGCGTGGCCATGGGTATCATGGTGGCCTACGGCTCCTATGTGGGCGATAAGACAAATATGGTGAAATCCGTCAACCAGATCGAGATCTTCGATACCGTGGTTGCATTTCTGGCCGGCGTCATGATCATTCCGGCAGTGTATGTCTTCCAAGGCGTGGACGGAATGAAGGCAGGTCCGTCCCTGATGTTCGTGGCTCTTCCGAAGGTCTTCCAGGCCATGGGTCCCATCGGAAATTTCATCGGTGCGGTCTTCTTCCTGATGGTGCTTTTTGCGGCTGTTACATCCGCCATGTCCATCCTGGAGGCGGTAGTGGCCAGCATGATCGATAAGTTTAAAATGAAACGCTTCATGGCTACGCTGATCGAATCCGGCGCAGCCCTGGTCCTGGGGCTGGTAGTGTGTCTGGGCTATAACAAATGGTACTTCGAGGTGACGCTCCCGAATACGCCGGAGGGCGGTTCCGCGCAGATCCTGGATATCATGGACTATCTCAGTAACAATATTCTGATGCCCATCGTGGCGATCTCTACTTGTATCCTGATCGGATGGGTGGCGAAGCCGAGAACGGTCATCGAGGAGGTGACGAAGAACGGCGAGAAGCTGGGGCGCTTAGGACTCTATATCGTCATGGTAAAGTTCGTTGCACCCGTGCTCCTGTTCACACTTCTGCTGATGGCATTTGGCATCGAGATCACACCGGTGATTGCGATTGTCATCATACTGTGTGCATCCGTACCGTCGCTGCTCTACTACCTGCCGAGGTACTTTAAGAGGAAAAACGGCGTGACATCCCAGCCGGTGAAGATGCCGAAGACGGGG
>CADBRW010000148.1 GCA_902797155.1 uncultured Lachnospiraceae bacterium | reverse complement strand
GGTGGAGAATCTCGTCTCTTTCCATTCATATACTCCTTGCTCTATAATACCTTTGTGAACGATTTTGGTAATCGTTCACAAACCCTCTCTTCGCTCGGGCACAAACGCCCTTGGCGTTTGTGGGTGCGTACGGTTCTCGTTTTGCCTGAAGGCAAAACGGAACCTAAAAGGTATTTGGTACGATGTAGGCTTCTTCTGTCTTCTCCGGCGCATTTGCAAGCATCTTCTCCCGGTCATCCCCATTGGTCACAACATCCTCGCGCATCACATTTGACACGGGAAATGTATGGCTCATGGGCTCCACTCCGGACACATCCAGCTCATTCAGCTTTCCGACATAGTCCAGCATCTCCGACATATCCTGCTTTGCCCGCTCCTTCTCCTCGGGGGAAAGCTCCAGCTTCGCAAGAATGCCCACATATTCGATGGTTTCGTCTGTGATCTGCATACTACTTCTCCTTATCAGTCTCTTACCTTAATATGCGTCTCGCGGAGCTGCATCTCGGTCACTTCACCCGGCGCGCCGCACATCAGATCCTGTCCGGTTCCGCTCATGGGGAATGCAATGACCTCGCGAATGTTCTCCTCGTTGCGGAGCAGCATGATCATACGGTCCACACCCGGTGCCATTCCGGCATGCGGAGGTGCACCAAACTGGAACGCACTGTAAAGCGCTCCGAACTTCTGCTCCAGAACCTCTTTGGAGTAGCCTGCGATCTCAAAGGCCTTCTCCATGATCTCCATATCATGATTCCGCACGGCACCTGAGGAAAGCTCCACGCCGTTGCAGACGATATCATACTGATATGCCAGGATATCCAGCGGATCCTTCTCGTTAAGCGCCTGCAGGCCGCCCTGAGGCATGGAGAAAGGGTTGTGTGTAAATGCGGGGCCCTTGATCTCCTCATCATATTCGTACATGGGGAAATCATTGATGTAGCAGAAACGGTATGCATTCTTCTCGATGAGTTCAAGGCGCTCACCCAGCTCTGTCCGGATCTGGCCTGCGAAAAGGTTCGCACGATCCTCCTTATCAGCGATAAAGAAAATGGTATCGCCCACAGACAGCTTTGCCAGAGAACGCAGCTCCTCCTTCAGTTCATCCGGAATAAATTTGTCGATGGGGCCCTTGTAGCTTCCATCCTCAAGAACCTCCAGGTAGCCAAGGCCGCCCATACCGATTCCCTGGGCAAACTTCAGCATTTTCTCATGCTGTCCCTTGGAAAGCTTCTTCGGAACATTGATGGCACGGACTGTCTTACCATGGAAGGGCTTGAAGGTACAGTTCTGGAAGAATTCGGAGAGATCGATGATCCGAAGCGGATTCCGAAGATCCGGCTTATCGGTACCGAATTCCAGCATTGCCTGCTTATAGCTGATGATGGGATACGGAGCTTCTGTTACGGTATAACCCTCCGGTGCAAATTCCTTAAAGGTTGCGGAAAGAACTTCCTCTCCTACCTTAAATACATCCTCCTGAGTTGCAAAGCTCATCTCAAAGTCCAGCTGATAGAACTCACCCGGAGAACGGTCTGCTCTCGCATCCTCATCACGGAAGCAGGGAGCGATCTGGAAATATTTATCAAATCCGGAAACCATCAGCAGCTGCTTATACTGCTGCGGTGCCTGGGGAAGTGCATAGAACTTTCCCTTGTAACGGCGGGAGGGAACGATATAGTCCCGGGCGCCTTCCGGTGAGGATGCACAGAGGATTGGAGTCTGGATCTCCACAAAACCCATTTCCTCCATCTTCTTCCGAAGGAAGCTGATGACCTTGGAACGGAACAGGATATTGTCCTTCACCTTCTGATTCCGAAGATCCAGATAGCGATATTTCAGACGAACCTCCTCACGTACCTCCTTGGAGGTCATGATCTCAAAGGGAAGCTGGGTGTATACCTTACCCAGGATATCTACGGAATGAGCCTCCAGCTCAATGGTTCCCGTAGGGATCTTCGGGTTGTAGGTCTCTTCATCCCGGTGTTCCACCACTCCCTCTACGGAGATTGCCTGTTCACGGGTAATACCGTCCAGCAGGGATGTATCCCGAAGGACAACCTGCATAACACCATACATATCCCGAAGGTCAACGAAGGATACGCCGCCGTGATCACGGATATTTTCAACCCAGCCCGCCAGACGGACATTCTTTCCTACATCTGCTTCCGACATTTTGTCGATGGTTTTGTCTCTGTACATCTTCTCTTCTTCTCTTCCTCTCTTAAATAATAAAGTCCCAAGGCCATTGCAGCCTCGGGACGATTCATTACATACTGTAAACCGTGGTACCACCCGATTTCGGACTCACAAGGGAAACATCTTTCGTTTCTCATCTCAGTCCGCACTCTTTCGACGTAACGTGCCGCTTACGAACTGCCCTACTCCCCCTGGATCCATGGCCCGCTTCAGACAGTCAGCTCCGGAGTGTTCCGCCTGTCCCAAAGTATCTTACAGCAGCTCTCAGTCCCGGGCCGCCGCTCCCTGTCAGTCTTTGAAGACGCAGTCTCCTTCTTCGCTTTTCATATACATGGGGTTATTATAGACTATATCCCCGAAAGAAACAAGACTTTTTTCATCTCATTTTCCACACAGAATCCCGGGACAAATGCCCCGGGATTTTGATCGTTTTTACTTATAGAAATGATGTCCGCATGCATCTGTGAACATATAGGATCTTCCGCAGAATACGCTTCTCTTGGAAAGGCTGTGGAAGAACAGTGCTCCCTGTGCGGTATCACCGTGTGTAAGTACGTAGTTTACTGCATCAACCGTGCTCTGGTCGATCTGTGTCCGTCCGTAAGCGAACTGACATTTTGCAGTAATAACCTTGTACGGAGTATCTCCGAAATACGGATCAGCAACACGATTCAGGATAACCGATGCTACATGTGTCTTACTCCAGAAATCACAGTCTCTGGTCTCTGTCTCGACGCAGCGGCACATATAGTAGATATCCAGGTCACTCAGCTGAGACCACTTCTCGATGTTCTTCATCTGCTCTTCGGTGATCTCGATCTCAGAGCCTTCCGGATTCTTGCATTCACCGTCTTCTCCGAAGAAATAATACAGATCTTCAACCTTCTGGCTTCCGACAGCCATATCACCGTCTTCACAGAACCAATACCAGTTCTCCTTGTAAAGCAGCCAGCCCACCTTCATCTTTCCGGACTTTGCGAAGTAATACCACTTATCACCGACCTTCTTCCAGCCTGTGGTCATTACACCGTTCTTTCCGAAGCTGTACCACTTGTTATCGATCTGCTTCCAGCCTGTAGCCATGGCACCACTCTCATTGAGATAATACCACTGATCATCGTCCTGGCTCCATCCGGTCTGCATAACACCCTCTTCATCCAGAAGGTACCATTTCTTTCCTGACTTCTGCCAACCGGTCTTCAGGGAACCGCCCTTTGCGAACAGATACCACTTTCCGTCGATCTGCTTCCAGCCGTTAACCATCACACCGTTTTCATCCAGGTAATACTTCTTGTTGTTTTCAACGATCCAGTCAGCAGCAACCTTCTGGCCGTCTTCATTGTAGAAGAACCACTTCTTTCCTTCCTTAACCCATCCGGTCAGAACGTCCTTCTCATCTTCATCATCAGCATCGTCTGTCGTTGCATACTCTGCCTCTGCATCCTCAACCTTCGTATCCTCTGCATTTGCATCCTCAACCTTGGCATCCTCTGCATCTGCATCCTCAACGTCAGCTTCTTCCTTTTCTGTTTCTGCCGCTGCATCCTCTGCGATCACATTCTCTGCACCAACAGTTACTACGGCTGCATCCTCTGCAACCTCTTCATCATTTGTTTCCTCGGCTGTCAGTTCAGCCTCTGCAGCAACTTCCTGCACATCATCCTGCTCACTTACGATCCCAGTCTGCTGTTCATCAGGTGTCACTTCTTCTGCATGAGATACGATCTGGGGCGTGAAAAAGATCACTGCAATGAATGAAAGGATCATCACAAGTGATTTTCTTCTTGTCTTCATCTCTTTTCTCCTCTTCTCTTTCTTTAAAATACTTCTTGATCATTAGGAACACATCAGCGATTTCCTGACGTGTTTCAGAATTGTATCACCCTTTTTACATTTTGTCAATAAATTATTAAGAAATTGTTACATTATTATTGTAAACCTGTAATAAAACCACTACATATAGTATTCCTTTCTTAACAAAACACAAGAGCAAACCCGGAACATGAACACTTTCTTCTATAAAATATGCAAAAAAAGAACAGCTCCGAATCATCGGAACTGCCCCCTTTATTACGATAATAATTCTTCAATAATTGTAACATTTTTGTAATGGTGCCTGGCACCTTTACAGAATTGTTAACTACATGCTTCTTTCAATGCGCGGGCCATGGCATCCAGCTTCTCCTTCGTCATTCCCGGATAGACTCCGATCCAGAATGTGTGCTCCATGATCCGGTTTGTTTCGGTAAGCTCACCCGAGATCCGATATGCATCCGTTCCCCGTATCTGATCAAAACAGGGATGCAGCACAAGATTCCCGCTGAACAGAAGGCGTGTCTGGATATTCCGATCCTCCAGATAACGGGTCACTTTATTTCGTGACAGCCCCGACTCCGGCCGGACCGTGATCAGGAAGCCAAACCAGGAAGGTTCGGAATCCGGCTCCGGTTCCGGAAGGATCAGCTTCTCAGAAAGATCTCGCAGCTGTTCTTTAAGGTATGCCCAGTTTTCTCTTCTTCTTTTGATGAACTCCGGGAATTTCCGAAGCTGCTCAACACCGATAGCTGCCTGCAGATCCGTCACCTTCAGATTATAACCGAAGTGGCTGTATACATATTTATGATCATATCCCTGCGGAAGCTCCCCAAACTGTCCGTCAAAGCGATGACCGCACAGGTTATCACGGCCGGAGGGACATACACAGTCACGTCCCCAGTCTCTCATGGACAGCAGGATCTTATTCAGGAGCGGATCATCCGTATAGACGGCCCCGCCCTCTCCCATGGTCATATGATGTGGCGGATAGAAGGAGGAGGTCCCGATATCTCCCCAGGTCCCGGTGTATTTCGTTACTCCGTCTATGGACACCTTTGATCCCAGGGCATCACAGTTATCCTCAACCAGCCAGAGATTATGCTTCTCGCAGAATGCCTTTACCTCTCGGACAGAGAAGGGATTCCCCAAAGTATGAGCGATCATCACTGCCTTCGTTCGCGGAGACAGCGCCCCTTCCAGCCGGGATACGTCGATATTGTACTGAGGGATCGTCACATCCACAAATACGGGAACCGCCCCGTACTGGAGGATGGGACTGACGGTGGTTGGGAAACCACAGGCAACCGTGATCACCTCGTCTCCGCGGCGGATCTGCCGGTCACCCAGCAATGGCGATGTAAGCGCCATAAACGCAAGCAGATTGGCAGAAGAGCCACTGTTCACCAGATGAACGTGCTTCACCCCGATCCACCGGGCAAACTCCCGTTCCAGCTGATCCGCAAAACGGCCTGTAGTCAGCCAGAAATCCAGCATCGCATCCGTAAGAGAAAGCATTTCCTTCTCATCATATACACGGGAGGCATAGGCGATCCTGTCACCCTCCTGATAAGGTTTCTCCTGCTCAGGCTTCTTCACCTCATAATAATACTGCTCCACCAGGGCCTTGATCTCGGCCCGCAGCTCAGCCTCTCTGTTCTTGTCTTCCATCATCCTTCACTGTCCTCAAGAAACGCTTCTATCTCGCGGTTCATCTCTGCTTCAATATCGCCGTCTGCTGCATACACCCGTGTCCATGCCACAGTTTCCAGAAGAGCGCGGTCGATATTCCATACCGGTTTCCATCCGAAGGTCTTTCGCGCCAGACTGCAGTCCAGCTTTAAAAATGTGGCTTCATGCGGTCCGAGATTCCCTACATCTTCCCAGCCAAGCTCCGCCTCAGCATCTTCTCCCGTACGATTCCAGGCATCGCAGAACCGGGTCACCAGATCTCCCGTGGTCACGCAGTCCGCATCCTCGGGCCCGATATTATAGGCTCCGGCCAGTGACGGTTCCATATGCTGCGCCCGCAGGATGGTAAGATACATGAAAAGCGGTTCCATCACATGCTGGAACGGACGGATGGAATATGGGTTCCTTACCTGAATAATACGTTTACATGATATCTCATCATTCCCCGTCTTCTCATTAACCGAGCCTGTCCCCAGCGCTGTCCTCACGCTGTCCGGGATGATGCGGTCTCTGGCAAAATCCCCGCCTCCGATCACATTTCCTGCACGGGCCGTTGATGTCGGGATACCCATTTCCTTCAGGAAGGAGTTTACATAACTATGTGTCACCAATTCCGAGCAGGATTTGGAATTGGAATACGGATCATATCCGTCCAAGGGCTCATCCTCGCGGAAAGCCTCTCCTCTCTCCTCATTCTTATACACCTTATCCGTTGTCACATTCAGGAACGACTTCACCGACGGAGTAAGGCGGACCGCCTCACAGAGATTCACCGTTCCCATAACATTGCATTCATAGGTATACCTGGGCTTCTCATAGGATGTACGAACGATGGGCTGCGCTGCCATATGCAGCACAAACTCCGGCTGTTCCTCCTGCATCACCTGAAGCAGTTTGTCGTAATCACGGATATCCGCGATCACAGACCTCAGCTGTCCGCTTTGTTCCATGCTGCCCGCTGCCAGCGGATACAGAGCCTCCCCTTCAGGCGCAAGGGAATACCCCACAACACTGGCGCCGGCCAGTCCCAGGATGCGGCAGAGCCAGCTGCCCTTAAACCCGGTATGGCCGGTAACCAGAATCTTCTTGTCTTTAAAATATGACAGTTCTTTTCTCGTCATATACCATTCCTTCTCTTTACAGACCGGGATCATTCACATCCGTTATACGGATTCCCATACGATCCACGGAGCCTTGCCTGTTTCGATCATGTTATCCAGCAGGTCATGCTCCCTCTTGGTATCCATGCACTGCCAGAAGCCATCGTATTCATAGGCATTCAGCTGACCGTCCTTTGCCAGCTGCCTCATGGGCCTTTGTTCAAAGACCGTGCTGTCATCCTCCAGATAATCGAACACCGCCGGTTCCAACACCATATAACCGCCATTGATCCTGGCAGAGTCCGTTTCCTCCTTCTCCCGGAAGGAGGTGATCAGCTTGGAGTCCTGATCCACATCCAGTACGCCGAAGCGCTGGCCGAAACGGATCGCAGTGATCGTAGCGATCCTGCCCTGTTCTCTGTGGAACCTGAGCAGATCATTCATGTCGATCGTACATACCGCATCACCATAAGTCAGCATGAAGGTCTCATCTCCCACATACTTCCGTACTCTTCGGATACGGCCGCCGGTCATGGTGTCCAGCCCGGTATCCACGATGGTCACCTTCCAGGGCTCCGCTACGTTATTATGAACCGTCATCCGGTTCTCATCCGTAAAGTCAAATGTGATATCACTGTTGTGCAGGTAATAGTTTGCAAACCATTCCTTGATCACATGCTGTTTATATCCTGCACAGATAATGAAATCATTGAACCCGTGATAGGAATACTCCTTCATGATATGCCACAGGATCGGTTTGCCGCCGATCTCGATCATCGGCTTCGGCCGAAGATGGCTTTCCTCACTGATCCGGGTTCCGTAACCTCCCGCAAGTATTACAACCTTCATACGCTACCCCTTCTCTACAGCTCCTTGATCCGTCTCATAGCCTCCACAGAATTCTCATAGCTGCCAAATGCAGTCAGACGGAAATATCCTTCCCCGCTGGGACCGAAGCCCGAACCCGGTGTACCTACCACATTTGCCTTCTCAAGCAGGAAATCGAAGAAATCCCAGGAGCTCATTCCGTCCGGTGTCTTCAGCCAGATATACGGTGCATTTACACCGCCGGATACGGTGTAGCCCGCAGCGGAAAGCCCGTTCTTGATGGTCTTTGCATTGTTCATATAGTAAGCGATCTGCTCCCGGGTCTGACGCTGTCCTTCCTCGCTGTATACCGCCTCTCCGGCCTTCTGGATGATATAGGGCGCACCGTTGAACTTGGTTCCATGACGACGGGCCCACAGTGCATGCAGAGATACACCGTCTGCATCCACAAGATCCTTGGGGATCACGGTATAACCGAGACGGGTTCCCGTAAATCCTGCATTTTTGGAGAAGCTGCGAAGCTCGATGGCACAGGTACGCGCGCCCTCACACTCATAGATGGAATGAGGAACCCCTTCCTCACTGATATAAGCTTCGTAAGCCGCATCATACACGATTACTGCATGATTCTTATTTGCATAGTCCACCCATTCCTGCAGCTGCGCCTTGGAAATGGTAGCACCCGTCGGATTGTTCGGGAAGCACAGATAGATCAGATCCGGCACCTCAGCCGGAAGCTCCGGAGAATATCCGTTGGCCGCAGTACAGGGCATGTAGATCACGTCGCTCCAGAGACCGGTTGTCTCATCATAGGTTCCGGTCCTTCCCGCCATAACATTTGTATCCACATATACCGGATATACCGGATCACAGACTGCGATCTTCGTGTCATGTGTGAAGATCTCCTGAATATTTGCAGAATCGCTCTTCGCTCCGTCGGATACAAAGATCTCATCCGCCTGAATGTCCGTTCCCAGAGGACGGAACACCTTCTCCGCAATGGTGCTGCGAAGGAAATCATACCCCAGATCCGGTGCATAACCGCGGAAGGTTGCCGCATCCGCCATCTCATCAGTCGCCTTATGGATTGCCTCGATCACTGCAGGGCAGAGAGGCTGCGTTACATCACCGATTCCGAGACGGATGATCTTCTTATCCGGATTTGCCTCGGAAAATGCTGCCACCTTCTTCGCAATGGTAGAGAACAGGTAGCTGCCCGGCAGTTTCAAATAGTCTTCATTTGCATGGATCATAATCTTGTCACTCCTATCTTTCTGGCTTAGTTAATGAACATTCTATCACAGGACCGCTTACTCTTCAAGGAATCAGGGTGTATCCCCTTCGTAATACTCGATCACGCTGTTCCTGGAAATGGGGAAATAGTAGATCTGATTCACCGGATCCACCATATAGATCTCCGTAACGGTACATTTGGTCCGCATGGTCTGGCTCCACAGCGCATTCTCCGAAGACGTATCTCCCCAGAAGACACCCATATGACAATCCGCACCGGACCGCCATACCGGAGCCAGATACATGATGTCACCCTTATGTGCCTTTCCACTCTTCAGAAGATCCTTCGCAGAACGGAACACCTCGTAACGTACATATCCCTTGGTGGCAAGGGACAGATAATTATCACCGTTTCCGTAGCCGCCGTACCGTCCCATGGCAGATACCCGTTCCAGATCTCCTCCGGAATAGTAAACCAGGCTGGAAATAAAGCCGGTACAGTTCATGGCACTGTCTTCCCCATATTCACCATAAGGCCGGATCAGCTCCTCCGGATGTGTGGAATGGTACCGCAGGCTTGTATAATTGGTTTTAAAATAATAATCCGTATGATGGCTGATCATCCAGTCGAAAATGTTGGGACATTTTAAATACATGTCAATGGTGGGCTTTCCCACGATCCGGGCTCCTGTACTGTCCAGATAATACTTCTCCTTGTCAACGGTGATATATTCATCATGAACAAACCGTCCGTCCGCGTCGGAATAATACCAGCGTTTATTCCATCGGAACCAGCCCTCGGATCTGCGGACATTTCCATTCTCGTCAGCAAAGAAAAGGTCTCCGTTATAATTATAGAAATCAGAGGTAACGATCTTTCCGTCTGTCCCGACATAGCAGATATTCCCGTCTTTCCGTACCTGCCGTTCCTTCGCCAGCAGTCCGCCTGCATCCCCATAATACAGTGCTCCGTCCAGCTCCACCCAGCCTGTGGCAGCGGACAGCTTCCCATCGGCATCCGCCTTATACAGCCGGTCTCCGATCCGGAGATTACAGTCCTTCACCAGCACACCGTCCGGATCCAGATAGTATTCGCTTCCGGAATCCGCGATTTTGCTGTCCTTTTCCACCTGACCGTCAGATTTCCCGTAATAACGATTTCCGTTGATCTCCACCCATCCCTGTTGCAGGGCAAGGATTCCCTCCTTAGATATCTCATAGAGCCGGTCATCGATGATCCGGTTCTGGGAAACCGCAAGAACGCCTTCTGTGTCCAGATAATACTCGTTCGCTCTCCAGGAAATGATCTGATCCGTCAGCGGCTTGCCGTCCTCGCCGAGATGGTAGCTCTTCCCCTGCCTGATCAGCCATTTTCCTTCGCCCGAATTCCCACCGTTTGCCGGGAACTCAAATTCACCGGGGAGGAAGGACGGACCGTTTCCCTCAGACGCCTGCACCACAGCCTCCGTCGTTTTCGCCTCGGTGCTCTTTGCCTCGGTGCTCTTTGCTTCAGTGCTCGTCGTCTCAGTACTCTTTGCCTCGGTACTCTTTGCTTCAGTGCTCGTCGTCTCAGTACTCTTTGCTTCGGTACTCTTCGCTTCGGTACTCTTTGCTTCCGTACTCTTTGCTTCGGTACTCTTCGCCTCAGTGCTCTTTGCTTCCGTACTCTTCGCTTCGGTACTCTTCGCCTCAGTGCTCTTTGCTTCCGTACTCTTTGTTTCGGTACTCTTCGTCTCCGTGGTCACTGCCTCCGCCGACCGGACAGTTTCTTCCGTCGTAACCGTGGTCGAGGTCTGCGTGTCAGACGGCCGCAGTGCGCTCACGAAACAGAAAACCGTGATCCCGAGCAATGCCAGGATCACTGTCCCCCAGATTCCGAAAAACAGTTTTCTTTTCCATGGACTATGGCCCATTTTCCCACACCTTCCGTATCAAGAATTGATCAGGGAGTGGCCCCCGTATAATATACCGTCTCCTGATTTGCAGAGATCGGGAACCGATATATTTTAGCGATCGGATCCACCATGAAGATCTCCGAAACCGTGCATTTTGCTACCAGCGTCTGGCTCCAAAACTGATTGTCCGAGGGTGTATCTCCCCAGAAAACACCCATATGACAGTCTGCATCGGCCCGCCAGGCCGGCGAAAGATAAAGGATATCTCCTTTATGAACCTTCCCGCTTTCCAGCATTTCCTTTACTGAAGAAAATGTATCGTATTCCACCAGTCCCCTTGTTCCAAGCTTCAGAAAATTATCGGCATTGGCGTATTTCCCGTAATTCCCCATAGCAGACACACGGTCCAGATCCCCGCCGGAATAATACACCAGACTGGCTATGAATCCCGTGCAGTTCATACCGCAGTTTGTCTGACCAAACTCTCCGTACGGACGGATCAGCACCTCGGGCTGATGCTCATTTCCCACCAATCCGCGATACCTGGTCTTAAAGTAATAATCATTATGATGACTTGTCATCCAGCCGTATAGATCGTTACATTTCAGATACACATCAATCGCGGGCTTTCCCACGATCCTCGCACCGGTACCGTCCAGATAATACTTCTCATTTTCTACGGTCACATACTGATCCCTCAGAAACTTCCCGTCAGCATCCGAATAGTACCAGCGATCCTCCCAGCGAAACCAGCCCTCCTGCTTTCGAATGGCACCATTGCCTTCTGCAAAATACAGCACGTCTTCATATATGTAGAAATCCGAACTCGCCATATGCCCGTCCGAACAAAGAAAACAGGGAACACCGTCCTTATCCACCAGACCGTTCTTCTTCAGTTTGCCACCGGATTCAGCATAGTACCAGTTTTCGCCGGACTGCACCCAGCCCTGTGCATAGGAAAGAACCCCCTCCTCATCGGCAACATAGGCATTATCACCGAAAATGAAGGTCTGATCCGTGATCAGCGCACCTTCCTTATCCAGATAGTATTCTTTCCCACCGTCCTCGATCTTACGGTCACAGATTGCTTTTCCGTCGGTATCGCCATAATACCTTTTATCATCGATATCCAGCCAGCCGCTTACGGAACGTATCTCTCCGTCTTCTTCGCATTGATACAGCATACCGTCCCTGATCAGAGTTGTATCAGTCAGCAGCTGACCGTCCTCTGCAAAACAGTATTCTTTTCCGTCAACAGCTGCGACCCGGTCCCTGAGCAGACGCCCGTCGTTTCCCACATAAAAGCTCTTCTCCCCGGTACGGATCCATTCATTATGGCCCGGTTTCCCATCCGGACCATAGTAGATGGAATCATCCCGGGGAATCAGCTGAGTCTTATTCTCATCATCCGGTATTCCTGAGGATACAAATGAGACAAGGGCGATGGCAATCAGCACGAGCAGAACAACACAAAAAAGAATCCTGATCATCCATTTTGATTTATAGCTGTATCCGCCTTTCATCGCCGCGTTCCCTTCGCTGTACTATCCGATATCACATAGTGATCCACCACATGATTTCCAATATACTAGTATAATAAAAAACCCGGACAGTTTCAACTGTCCGGGTACCGTAATTATTCAACTACATAAGGAATCAGTGCGAGCTGACGAGCACGCTTAACTGCTACAGTCAGTGCTCTCTGATGCTTAGCACAGTTACCTGTGATTCTTCTCGGAAGAATCTTGCCACGCTCGGAGATATACTTCCGAACCAGATTTGCATCCTTGTAATCGATCTTCTGATTCTCGTCTGCACAGAATACACATACTTTCTTACGTCTGCGCATCGGTCTTCTTCTCATAGGAGCAGCATCCTTCTGCTCTGTCTTATTGTAAGGCATATCTTTCCTCCTCTTTTACTTAAACGGCAGGTCGTTCTCGATGCCCTCCGGAATGCTCATGAAATCATCCGGAGTCGCATTCTGCGGGGCCGGTCCGGCACTCGGCTGATATCCGCCCTGATTCTGCTGCTGAGCAGCCTTAGACTCTGCAAACTCGATTTCTTCAGCGATCACGCGTACGGAATACACCTTCTCGCCGTTCTTATTTGTGTAATTGTCATTCTCAATACGTCCGGATACTACAACCTTCGTACCCTGCTTCAGATACTTCTCAACGAATTCGCCAAGTCTTCCGAAAGCGGTGCAGTTGAAGAAATCCGCCGTTGTTTCATTTCCATCCTGGCTTCCACGCTGAAATCTGCGATCTACCGCGATGGAAAAACGTGCTACTGCCAGCTGATCCCCATTTCTGGACTGTGTATATCGAACCTCGGGGTCTCTGGTCAAACGCCCCATTAAAAATACCTTGTTCATAGGAAACCTCCGTTTCTATTCAGCGTCCGGTTTCACAACAAGAAAACGAATGACATAATCCTGAATACGAAGCTTAGCCTCAAGCTTTGCAGGCATATCTGCCGGTGCTTCGAACTGGATGAAGTAGTAGAATCCTTCCTTCATGTCCTGAATCTCGTAAGCCATTCTCTTACGGCCCTGATCATCAATATTGGTGATGGATCCGCCATATCTCTCGATGCGGCTCTTAACCTTCTCGAGAACAGCTTCCTTTGCGTCATCATCAATTCTTGTACTGATAACCAACGCGAGTTCATACTTGTTCATTTCGCTTACCTCCTTTTGGTCTAGTGGCCCCCGCTCTGGGCAGGAGCAAAGAGTAAAAACTATCACAGAGTTCGATAATAACATATCGAACTCTGAAAATCAAGGATTATTTATAAATGACAACCTTACTTCCGATTGGAACATTATCATAGATCCAAAGCGCATCGTCCAGCTTCAACCGAATGCATCCATGGGAGGACGGACGGCCCATCGTATAGTCCGCGCATACCTCCGGTGAATCCGTCATGGTATACGGAGAAGAATGGAACAGATACTCTCCGCCGATGAAGCCGGTTGCCCACCAGCAGCGATATCCCATACTGTTGAAATACCGGGTCCTCATGGTTGTCTTGTATTCACCTTCCGGTGTGGGATGGGCACTGGTACCTGTGGAGCAGGTGAACTCCTTCTCCGGAACCCATTCGCCCTTCTGTCCCTTGAAAATGCTGGTCTTCTGCTCTTTCAGATTGACCAGGATAAGATAATTCGTGTTGCTGGAATAACTCTGTGCCTTGGAAACAGCAGAATTGAGAATGATAAGCCCGTCATCTGCTGCGTAATAGGATTCACCCTTTACGGTAAAGCTTTTTCCGGCGTACAAAGCACCGGACTTATCAGCGTAATACCACTTCGTATCGGTGATCTTGATCCACCCGGTCTTCATCTTGCCGTCCTTGCCCAGGAAATACAGCTTACCCTTATCCTTTACGGTTGCATCTGTCACATAGATCCCGGCCGTCTTGGCATAATACCAGGCCCCTTTATACTTGAACCAGCCTTTCGTCTTCCGTATCTCTCCGTTTGCGTTGAAATAACGGAGCTTACCGTCCGATTCAGCAAAGGCGCTTGTGATCATTGCCGCGTCATCTCCGAGATAATAAGCCTTGGAGCCATCCCAACGGATGGAATTCTGACGAAGCACACCACCCTTATCGCCGAAATACCATTTACCATCATATTTAACCCAACCGGCTTTGCTCTTCACTTTTCCGCTGGAGTAGAAGAAATAATACTTCCCATCAACCTTGTGAACACCGCCTGTCAGCTTTCCGTCACTTCCTACGTAATACATTTCGGAACCGGTTCCGACAACTGCATTTTTACGGATAATTCCGCCTTTATTCACATAATACCAAACGCCATCCGGCTTCACCCAGCCGGCGTCCTTCTTTGCAGATCCGTCACTTTCAAAATAACGAAGGTTTCCATTTACCGAATATACACCGCCAACCAATGCCCCTGTCGGCCCTGCATAATAAACCGTTCCGCCGTTCCAGATTGCCTCGTTTTTGCGGATCTTACCGCCTGCATTTACAAAATACCACTCTCCGCCATAACTCAGCCAGCCATTCTTGGTCCGGATCTCTCCACTGGCATTTGCAAAGTAGGTATCACCATCAACATCGATCAGACCGGTCTTCATCTTTCCGTCTGAATCCATATAATACTGCTTTCCACCGGATGTGATGATCTGGTCCTTAAGGACACGTCCCTCTGAATCGGTAATATACCAGTCACTTCCGGACTTGATCCACTTTCCGCGGTTAAGAGCCCCTGTTGCAGTTGCAAAATACTCCACATCATCAACAGTGAAGAATCCGACCAGCATCGCTCCGTCAGAGCCTACATAGAATCTTTCCACGGCAGCGTTGACAAACTGATCCTTCAGGACCTTCCCGGTCTCATCGGTGTAATACCATTTCCCACCGATCTCAGACCATGAGCTTGCAACGGGATTGTCCTCTGCATCGTAGATATAAAGAACACCCGCATCATCAAAGAAATGATTCTCATCTGCCGCAAAAGCTTCCGAAGCCGGCATCAGGATCATCGCAAAGAAAGCGATCATCACCGCTGTCCCCAGCAGATACTTTATTCTGTGCATTGCTTTCATGTTCACCATCCTTACCATAATCAGCAATATACGCTAATCCATCTACTTTCTCATCCTCTTAAGATAGCATAAGAAAAAAGCCCCTGCAAGAGCTTTGCAAATTGTTCACTCTTTTTTCAGCACTTTACATAAAGAGGAATAGAATTAGAAGTGAAAAACAGAAATTACGCCGATTTTGGTGCCAGGGAATCGAACCGAAAACACGAGAATTAATGCAATAAAAAAGTGCCCAGAGCCGGAATCGAACCAGCGACACGAGGATTTTCAGTCCTCTGCTCTACCAACTGAGCTATCTGGGC
>CADBRW010000147.1 GCA_902797155.1 uncultured Lachnospiraceae bacterium | reverse complement strand
AGAAGGTCACGTGCGGACACCCACCTGGCATTTTGCTAGGAGTCAAAGGGCAGGAGCCGGCATCTCGGATATGTGAATATGATTCACTGGAAAAGCAGCGATTTCGCTGCTTTTCTGTTTATGGGGGCTGCGTAGGATCTTTTGCCCACGAAAAAGAGTTGGGGAGCTTGGTATGAAGAAGTGGGCCCACCGGGTCATCGATTTTCTATATGATTCAATGGATCAGCACATCGGCGCCTTTGCGGGTCAGTCGACGTTCTTTATCTTTTTGTCTTTTTTTCCTCTTCTGAACATCATTTTCGCCATCACACCCTATCTGCCATTTACGGAGGAACAGATCACGGAGCTGATGCTGCGCGTGATCCCGCATGATCTGGCCGGATATGTCAGAGACATTATTTCGGATATTTATTCAAATGGGGCACCTACCCTGACCTTTTTTTCCGTTGTGATCGCGCTTTGGGCCGCTGCAAAGGGACTTATGGCCATCCGCAACGGTCTGAATGAGATCTATCATTCCCGTGAGAAGAAGAATTATCTGGTGATCCGGGGGTTCGGCGCGATCTATACGCTGGTTTTCCTGGTGGTGCTGGTGATACTGACCATGGCCAACCTCTTCGGTCGTCAGCTTTACGAGCATTTGCTGGAGAAGCATGAGGAGATTCAGACCATCGGAGGCCTGATCGTAAAACTACGGGGTGTTGGCTCATTTTTACTGATCTTCCTGATGCTGTGGGGCATGTATACCCTGATGCCGAACAGGAAGCTGCAGTTCCGTTATCAGGCACCGGGGGCCATCTTTACTTCGGCTGCGTGGGTGCTGGTAACGTGGCTGTTCTCATATTATATTGATTATGCCATGTCCAGGTCAGCCATGTACGGATCCCTGACCACCATCATTACCATTTTGTTCTGGATGTATGCCATGGTGAACATGATCTTCTGGGGAGCCATGATCAACGAGTTCCTGTATCTATATGTTTACAGGGAGCGGGTCGAGCGCCGGGCTGAGAAGAAGCGGAAGATAAAGGCCATGCGAAAGGCGAGGAGGATGGAGAGAAAGGCTGTCAGGAAGCAAAGACCGGCGGGTACTGCCATAGCGGAAGTAAAGGAGGAGACTGAACCCGAAGAGGCAGAGAATTTCGTGTTTGAGGATGGTGATGAAAGCGAAGATAATGAACAGAAAATGATTAAAGATCAGAATGACTGAACATGTATTGAAATATGGCACTACCCCTGCATTTGTTGTATAATAGGGGTAGTGTTTTTTTGTTTCGTGAAGGGGAAGGAGAAGATAGTGGGAAGAGCGAAGAAGAATATCTGCAGATGGCTTGTGCTTGCATTTTTACTCACGGCCTGTGTGACGGGTTCGGGTATGCAGGCGGAGGCGGCATCGGGTAAGTGGAAGAAGGATAATAAGGGCTGGTACTATGTTTATTCCAATGGCAAATATGCCAGGAATGAGTGGCTGCAGGAGGGAGGAAAATGGTATCACTTTGATGCGAAGGGCTATATGCAGACCGGATGGAAGAAGGTGGGAGGAAAGACCTATTTCTTCAAGAAGGACGGCTCCATGGCGGCGAATGAATACTGGCAGGGTTACTGGCTGAACAAGTCCGGAGTATGGACCTATAAGCCGAAGGCTACATGGAGAAAGACCAACGGCAAATACTGGTTCGGAGACAACACCGGATGGTATGCGAAGAATCAGTGGCTGAGGATCAATGGCAAGGATTACTATTTCTATAAGGACGGTTACCTGGCGACAAATCAGTGGATCAAAAACAGCTTCGTCGGAGCCGACGGAGCATGGGTCGGGAATAAGCTGCCCAAGAAGGCTAAGAAGAGCGTGGATGCGTCGAAGCTGCCGAATCTGAAGTACCTTCAGAATATGCTTGGAGTCGGAGATTTATGGGCCTTCCGGCATGATCCGAAGAGTTTTGAAAAGGCGATTGACTGGTATAGTATCGGTGCCATGATCTATTGGCCGAAGAATGCCACACCGGCCAAGATCACGACTTACGATGGACAGGATCCCAAGGGGAAGCTGATCTATGGATTTGAGTATCATGTGGTGTCTGAAAAGGACATGGAGTGGTATGCAAATGTGGTCCTGAACGCGTCACTCAAGGCGGTCAAAGCTGCACCCAGGGGGGAGTCGGATTTCTATTACTTTGACAACGGCAAATACTATACGGAGTTTAAGGGGCTTGGCGGACCTTCGAGTTATGCCATGAAGGATCTGAAGGTTACAACAGACGGTGTTTATTACTACCTGACGTATACGCTGTATGATCCGGAGTATGATAATTATCTTCAGACGAAGCACATGCAGGCCGTTGTCAGCTACAAGTATGACCGCGGTCAGTTCTTCTGGAGCTTCTATGAGGTGAAGGAGGCGGAGTGATTTCCGCCGGTGATGTAAGAATTACCACATTTTTTGTCGGAAATGACACGCCATTTTTGCAGATTATCGAGTATAATACTAACTAGGGACCGGTATGGTCAGATGATGGGAGTAAAGAGTTATGGTCAGGCGCTGCCTTAATTGTATGAAAGAGTTTCAGGTTCCTCAGGGATATGAGAATTCGCTTCTTTGCTGTCCGCATTGCGGGTATCAGGAAGGGACACCTCCAAAGGAGGCGAATCATCTGTATCCCGGGACGGTTCTTCAGAACCGGTACCAGGTAGGAGTGGTTGTAGGCTTCGGAGGCTTCGGTATCACCTATAAGGCCTGGGACTGGGAGCTGGGGATCACGGTGGCCATCAAGGAGTATTATCCTTCCGGCCTGGTAACAAGAGAACCCGGAAATCCAAATGTCATCGTATATGAAGGCAGTCACAGTGAGGATTATCAGAAGGGGCTGGGACGTTTCCTGGAGGAAGCGAGACGCACTGCCCAGTTTGAGCACAGCAAATACATCGTTCAGGTAAAGAATTTCTTTCGTGAGAACGGAACCGCTTACCTGGTAATGGAATATCTGGACGGTATCTCCCTAAAGGAGTACCTGAAGCAGATGAAAAAGCTGTCGGTGAAGGATTCACTCTTCATCACGGACGCAGTCATTGAGGCACTTCGGGAGATGCATTCAGCCGGGATCCTTCACAGGGATATCGGACCCGGAAATATCTTCCTCTGCGGAAAGACAGTGAAGATCATCGACTTCGGTGCGGCCAGGCTTTCCAATGAGGAAAGGGAGCTGACCAGGTCCATCGTACTGACGCCGGGCTTCGCTCCGCCGGAGCAGTATCAGACCAAGAGTAAACAGGGTCCGTGGACGGATATCTACGCACTGTCCGCAACCCTCTACAATATGCTTACAGGAAAGAAGCCGGACGAAAGCACCGACCGTATGCAGGAGGATGTGGTTCCGGATGTAAATGAAGTGAATCCGGAGGTGCCTGAGAAGCTCAGCAATGCGGTTATGAAGGGACTGGCCCTTCAGTCCCAGATCCGTTTTCAGAATGTGGATGAGCTGTCAGATGCCATCCATGAAAGAACCGAGGTGGATACACCGAAGGTAGAGATCCGGAAGAAGAAAAGGAAGAGGCTGATCCAGGTGATCGCCATAGCAGCGGTACTGATCGCCGGACTTACGGTCTCGGGGATCTTCTACATGAAGAGATACCGGAAGACACATCTTAAGGCCACCACCATTTCCGTATGGCTGTCCTACAGCGGAGACGGAAGCGGTTCAGAGGCGGATAAGGCTGCGAGGTCGGATAAGGAGGAGTGGTTCCTCTCTGTGGCGGGGAATTACAAGACCAACTTCTCCCAGATCACTCTGGAGATCGAATACATTCCCGAAGGTGAGTATGCAGAGCGGATGGAACAGGCTGCCAAGGAGGGAAAGCTTCCTGCAGTCTACAGTGCCTCCGGACTGGGAGATACTGCATATCAGTACGCCGGCAATATTGATGAGGTTTATGATGATCTGACACTTGCCGATTATTATGGGCTGGAGGAGTATCATAAGTCCGGGCACGGAAACTTAAGCATTCCCATGGGGATCGATGTTCCTGTAGCGTATGTGAGACGTGGCGAAGGGGTTGATCTGGATACCGTGGAGGTGACAGGCTTTGATCAGCTGAAGGCAGAATCCTCCAAGGGCTACTATATCTCTCCGAAGTATTATTCCATGGTAATCAACTCCATGGGCGGAGAGTATGGGTATCAGGACAAGCTGGTTCTGGATGCGAAGGCGCAGGAACTGGTGACGGAGATGACGAAGAGCCAGGCGGCAGCGAAGGACGCGGATGCAAGGACTGCATTTTCGGAGGGGAAATGTACATACTATCTGGCGGGGATCAGAGATTATACAGCTTTCTACGGGAAGGATGAATTCGCGGGTCTGTTTGCGGTCCGCCCCGTAAAGACAGGAAAGATCAGTGCGGATTATTGTGATATATGGTGTATGGCAAAGGATCTGGGAGAAGAGCAGAGGTCTGCAGCGGTTCAGCTGCTGGTAGGAATGCTTAACGTGAACGGACAGATGGCGATGCATGGATCCCATTTCAATGCCCTCCCGATCAACAAAGAGGTATTTGATAAATATTTGGAGCTTCGAGGAAATATGGGGTTCCTGAAGGATACAGTGTCACAGGCTACATTCCGTGACGGTGATCAGGGTGCGGAGCTTTCCGAGACTCTGGAAATGAACGAAGCAGTAGTGGTAAAGAAAGAGAAAACCATCGGAGAATGGCTGGAGGATTAGTTATGGCTTTAGGACGATGCATGGGTTGTATGGAAGTGTATGATGACAGCTTTGCCGTATGTCCGCATTGTGGGTATGCTGCCGGAACGCGGGCAAAGGAAGCGTATCATCTGACGCCCGGAACGTATCTTCATGGAAAGTATACCGTGGGGCGGGTTTTGGGATATGGCGGATTCGGTGTTACCTACATCGGATATGATGAGGTGATGCAGAGGAAGGTTGCCATCAAGGAATACCTTCCCGGCGAATTTGCCACCCGTGCGGCAGGAACGACCGCTGTCTCCATTTATACGGGAGATAAGGCAGAGCAGTTCCGAAACGGGATCACAAAATTCTCCGACGAGGCAAGACGTCTCGCACAGATGGAGCATGTTACGGGTGTGGTCCGGGTATACGATACATTTTCGGAAAATAATACCTCGTATATCGTAATGGAGTATCTGGACGGAGAGAACCTGAAGCAGCGTCTCGAACGGGAGGGGAAGCTTCCCGTTGAGGAGGCGATCGGGATCATGGTTCCGATCCTGCAGGCCCTGGAAGAGGTGCATGCAGCGGGACTTCTGCACAGGGACATCTCGCCGGACAATATCTTCCTTACGAAGGACGGAGAGGTAAAGCTGCTGGATTT